>JAKDNQ010000455.1 GCA_030456405.1 Nitrospira sp. | reverse complement strand
AAAGGCGCGAGGCGAAAAGCCCTTTCTCGTGCTCCTTGATGGGGTTGAAGATCCGCACAATTTGGGAGCGGTTTTGCGGACGGCTGAAGCCGCGGGTGTTCACGGGGTTTTCATCCCGGAACGTCGTGCGGTTGGTTTGACATCCGTGGTGGCGAAAGTGTCAGCTGGAGCGCTGGATCACATTGCTGTCGGGCGGGTAGGTAACCTGATTCATCTCATTCAGGATCTCAAGAAAGTCGGCTTGTGGGTGTACGGCGTGGACCCACAGGCGGTGAAGCTTCATACCGACATCGACATGACCGGCCCGATCGCGCTGGTGCTTGGAGGGGAAGGAGAAGGTCTTCGCCCTGGTGTGTTGGGAGAGTGCGACGACCGTATGAGGATTCCGATGCAGGGGCGTGTCCAGTCGTTGAACGTCTCAGCTGCAGCAGCTGTCACGCTGTTCGAAGCGGTCCGCCAGCGCTGGAAGTCTGCCGCGACTTCGTCGAAGCCTACCGGAGCTTGATCGTCCCATCTTGGATCGCGGTTTTGAGCAGCTGGGCAGTATTCGATACGCGCATCTTTTTCATCATGTTGGCTCGATGCGCCTCAACGGTCTTCACGCTGATCTTGAGCCGTTGACCGATTTCCTTGTTTTTGAACCCGGCCCAAATCAGTTCAAGAATTTCTTTTTCCCGGCTGGTCAGCGATTCAGGCCGCTTCTTACGGGGTGGAGGGGTCAGATTGGCCAGGGAAGGCTTGGTTTTTGTCTTTGCAGTCCGTGCCATTATTGTGTTCTCCTTTAACGAATGAAAAATAGTACGGTATAATTCGCGTCGATGGGGTGAGGCCAAAATAAACCCTACCCAGTCTGCTGCAATTATAAATACTCTCTGACCATAAGTAAACTATCTGAGGTCAGTTCCAGTGAAGCTACTTAGTTCATTTCATCTTCACCGCGAAGTGACCCAGGTGTTCCGCGCCGGACTCTGCGTCCGAGTCGATTATGCGTGAATGGTTTCTCTATGTTGTGGTCGGGACCCTCGGTGCGCTGATCGGCAGTTTTCTCAACGTCTGCATCTTCAGACTACCCCGAGGTGAATCGATCGTCTGGCCTGGCTCTCATTGTCCCTCGTGCGCTCATCCCATCGGGTTCTATGACAATATTCCGATACTGAGTTACCTGTGGCTTGGTGGCCGCTGCCGTGCTTGCCGCACGCCGATTTCAAAACGATACCCCCTTGTCGAAGCCACCAACGCACTGGGCTATCTCACCGTCTTATGGTATTTCGGCCCTAGCTGGACCGCCGCGCTCTACGCCCTGTTATTTTCAGCTTTGGTTGTGGTGACCGGAACGGATCTTACGCATAAGATGATCCCTAATGTCATCACCATACCAGGGGTGGTGGTCGGACTTCTAGGCGCTGTGACGGTATTGCCCGTCGGCGTGATCAATTCTGTGGTTGGTCTGATGGTGGGAGGCGGGATCCTCTGGCTTTTGGCCTGGTTGAGCCCCTATCTCTTCGGCAAGGAAGGTATGGGAGGCGGCGACATCAAGCTGTTGGCGATGATCGGTGCATTCCTTGGCTGGAAGCCGGCGCTCCTCACCATTATGATCGGCTCGCTCACTGGCTCTATCATCGGAATAGGTTTGATTGCGCTGCACGTCATCAAGCGCGATGATTATATCCCCTTTGGCCCCTTCCTTGTGTTGGGCGCCCTTCTCTCCATGTTTTTTGCCCAGCCGCTCCTCGATTGGTATCAAGGTCTTCTCGGCCCTGCTTTCTAATCCTCTCCCTGTATCTCTTCGGGCGAATCCCTGTATCTAAATCGCAAGACGTTTTTTAGTTTTCTTCCTTATTCTCAGCCAACGATAGGTCGGCTTTGCCCCTTGTTTCCTCATGCAATGCGAAACTGCGCGGACTTGCGAAGTATTCTTCCCCTGCTATGCACGATACGTTCGGTCATCAAGGTGTGGGTCGGCGTGGGCATGAGTCTTGGATATCCCGTCATCCTTGTAAGAAGAAATTTCGTTTAAGAGGGAGATATGCCAAGAGAATTTCGGGGACAGGAACAAGGCTGGAGTTTGACAGAACTCCTCACGGTACTGGCGATCATCGGCATTATGGTTGGCCTGGCGGGGCCGAGCTATCAGGCATTGGCCGCAAAGGTGCAGGCGCGTAGCGCCACCATAGAGATTGCTTCGGAGCTCCGGCTCGCCAGACAACTGGCGATGGCTAGGCGAGAGCGTCTGCGAGTCACCTTCGATCGAGAGGGTCGCACGATCACGCTACGGCGTGCGGATGCCGAGGGCATCCTTCATGTCTATGACTATGCGGACAAGGGAGTGATTGTCGAGGAACCAACCTCGGGCCCTGAACTTCTGTTTCATCCCAGTGGTCGCTCGGTGACTCCGACAACCATTCGTGTCCGTGACAGTCAAGGCCGGGAAACCATGTTTACGGTGAGTATCACCGGAAGGGTATCTATCTCATGACCGGGGGTCGATTATTTCATGCAGAGGGCGGAGCCAGTTTTGCTGAAGTGTTGGTGGCGATGACGCTGACGTTGATCGGATTGGTCGGCGCGATGGGGGCGTTTCAGGCAGCAGAACGGAGTATTCGA
>JAKDNQ010000454.1 GCA_030456405.1 Nitrospira sp. | reverse complement strand
TCTGACCGTTCTTCACAAAACCCACGTCCTTGTTCTCAACCTGAGCGACCACCTCCATGGGATTGTCTTGCGGGACGATGAGCAACAAATTCTGAGCTGGCGTCACGACTCCGCCCACGGTATGAACTGCCAACTGCTGCACGACACCGTCGATCGGCGCCGCCAATCGTTGGAGATCGGCCTTCTGCCCCGCTTTTGTGACGTCGTGCGTGAGCAACGAGGCCTTGGTTTCCAGCGCAGAAAGCTCCGCCTGTTTCGTCTGCTGAAACTCCGAAACGAATGCGCGGTAGTTGCTCTCCGCTTCCGACAAGGCGGACTGATCTTGAAGGAGCTTTTTACGCTGCCCGGCAAGCTCTTGGGTTTTATCGATCCGTTGTTGCTCCGCCTGAATGAACTCCAGTTTCGTCGCCGCATGTTGATCAAGTAATTGCTTGATTGTTTCCGCAAGTTCTTCCCCCATGGGCACCGTCGCTTCAAGTCGTCTGATATTTTCTCTCGTTTGGCCGAGCGCGGCCTGTCGTTGGTCGATGAGATGCTGCGCGGTCCCGACCCGGGCCTGGTACTCCGCCACCTGATCGCGAAGGAGCTGCCGTTGCAGCAAGATATATTGTGAGTCGCTATCGGGGGGAGGTTCGAATGTCGATTGGCCGGCAATGAGCGCGCGCAAACGAGCGGCGTCAACCTTTGCCGCGCGATATTCGTTGAGCGCGCGATGCTGATCGGCTCGGTTCATGGTAGGGTCGAGTTCAATCAGTACGTCACCTCGCTTGACGAGCTCCCCGTCCTGCACATGAATGGCGGCGATCACACCGCTTTCATACGGCTGAATGACTTTGGAGTACCCGTTGGGAATAATCTTGCCTTGTGCCGTGGCGACAATATCGATCCAGCCTACCATTGCCCACAGAACGCCGCTCGCAAACACAGCCATAATGGTCCAGAGAATCGCGCGGCCGATCGGCGAGGGTGGCGCCTGTTGAATTTCCAGCACAGCAGGAAGGAATTCCGTCGAGTGGTCGCGTGAGGGAGTCAGAAGCCCTCTGCCCAAGGTTCCTGCCCCCTTCTCAGCCTCGGCCTGCCAGGCTGCACGCCAAACCAACCAATGTCGAGTCAACATTCCAAATGCCATGTTCGTCGCTCTTGTCTATCTGGTCTGTCTCGTCTATCTGGTCTATTTAGTCTGTCTCGTCTGATACCAGATAGACTAGAAAGACCGGGCGACAACGAGACAGACCATGTTCTATCACGTTACCCCCGCTTGGAGCGCACAGAGCCGGGCATAGAATCCCTTCATGCGCAACAACTCATCGTGAGAGCCTTGCTCGACAATCTCACCCTTCTCCACCACGAAGATCTGATGCGCCGGCCGCACCGTGCTCAGTCGATGGGCGATGATGAAGACGGTGCGCCCTTTACTCATGTGCGCCATGTTCTGTTGAATAATGGCCTCGGACTCATAGTCCAACGCGCTCGTGGCTTCATCGAAGATCAGGATGCGCGGATTCGCAACCAACGCTCTGGCAATCGCGATCCGCTGGCGTTGTCCACCGGAGAGTGAACAGCCGTGCTCCCCCACCATCGTGTCGTAGCCTTCCGATAATTCCAGAATGAATTCGTGCGCACCAGCCAGCTTCGACGCCTGGATCACCTGCTCCATCGCCAAGCCCGGATCGGTCAGCGAAATGTTGTCGCGCACAGAGGAATTGAAGAGAAAGTTTTCCTGGAGGACTACACCCACCTGCCGGCGGAGCCATGCCGGGTCCACCTGCGCGAGGTCCACACCGTCCACCAGAATCCGCCCCCGCTCCGGCACATAAAGCCGCTGAATCAACTTGGCAATCGTACTCTTACCGGATCCGGACCGCCCGACAAGCCCGATCACCTGGCCGGGCGCCACGGTAAACGACACCTTGCGGAGCACTTCCGAGCCATCAGGGCGATAGCGAAACGTCACATCCTCAAACACGACATGGCCGTTGACCTGAGGAAGTGTCGTCCGATTCGGATTGTAGGAAGGCTCCGGTTGCGTGTTGAGCACATCTCCCAGCCGCTGCACCGAGATGCCGGCTTGCTGAAACTCCTGCCACAGATTGACGAGACGCAACAGCGGTCCCGTCACTTGCGCCGAGAGCATTGTAAAGGCGATCAATTGTCCGATGGTCAGATCCCCTTCGATGACCCGATAGGCTCCCAGCCACAGCACCGCGACGGTCGTGACTTTTTGTATGAACGTCGCGCTCTGGCCGGCTACGGTCATCAAGTTGGTCGCGCGGAAACTGGCCTGCACATAGCCTGCCAGTTGTTCCTCCCACTTGCGCAACAGCGGCGGCTCGACGGCCAAGGCCTTCACTGTTTGAATGCCGCTGATCGCTTCCACGAGAAAAGACTGATTGTCTGCGCCGCGATTGAATTTCTCATGGAGCCTGGCCCGGATCGCCGGTGTAATGGAGACCGACAACAAGGCATAGAGCGGCAAAGACGCCATGACGACCAACGTGAGAATCGAGCTGTAGAACCACATGACGGCGAGAAACACGACGGTAAAGATGACATCGAGCACGACCGTGACCGAATGACTCGTCAGAAACTGGCGGATATGCTCCAGTTCAC
>JAKDNQ010000453.1 GCA_030456405.1 Nitrospira sp. | reverse complement strand
AAGTAGGGCGCGCCCTGTTGCTCGGCAAAAGCGGCCGTTTCAAACAGTTCGATTTCCCCAACGTCAAAGAACTTCCCAAAGATGGAGTTCATGGCCAGTAATGCGGCCGCCATCCCACCGGTCGTTCTGAGAAAGTCTCGACGAGTGAGACCCTGTCGAGTTGCGGTCCGATCCACAAACGCGATGGCAAGCGATTCAACGCGGGCTTGGTCTGCCGTCTGGCTAAAGGGGGGAAACTCTTCGTTCGACACGTTCTGCGTTGGAACGGCGGATGGGAATGTGGTCCCTTTCTTGGCCGAGGGAACAGATGGAAAGGGTGATGGTGAGGCGGCCATGGTGCCTATTCTCATAAATGGTACGGTGTGATTCTGTGGAATACGGTCAGCAGTGTCAAGCAATCAGAGCGGGTGAAGGAAACAGAACTCTTTGAATGGAGAAAGGAAGAGGATCGGTGAATTATTTGGACCGGGATGGAGACATGGAGCGACTGTTCTCAAACCCAACTGATTGAGTTTTGGGAATTGTGACGGCGACATCGCGCTGAGGATCGCCTTCTTGATCCTTGCCATCTTGCCCGACACTGTAGAGCACCCCTTTACGCTTATCAACCAGCATGGGAAGACCGGTAAAGGGATCATAGAGAGCTTGTCCAGCCTTTGCGAGACGTGTGAACACATTTCCCTCTTGCGCCCCCTGTCTGATCCAGACTTGTAGGCTTGCCAAACGAAGCCGCGCATCGGTCTCCACCATTCGCCCAACATAGGGATCCCATGAAGGGAGTGGCTCGATTCCGATAATGTGCTCGATCGGATTTGCCATGTAGTCCACCACGCTGACAGCCGGAGTCCGAATGAAACTGGACGGTTTCGGCAAGTTGGTGTAGCGCCCTTCTGCGACGGCTTTGCTAGCCGCCTCGTAATAGTCCGCATAGGCATTGGATCGCCGCTGCACAGGAAGGGGCATCGCAGCTGCTACGGCAACATACAGAGGCCGCTCGTTAGCCTTGTCATTCTTCAGGTCTTTCGTCACCGCCTTCGTTGCCCACACAAGATGACTCTGCATCGGCCATCGAAGGGACAACTCAACTTGATCCAAGGGACGAACGATCTTGCCGAGTCGACTGATCGCTGTTTCATCGAGATCCTGCCGAGTCAAAAGCCCGGACGCGATAGCGGTATCGTCTTGTACCGCCATCACTGCCAACATTTTCACCATTAACGTCTTCGACTGCCCCAGCACGGTACGCCAGGATGCCATATCGTCCTCAAGCCGCCCGAGACCTGTGGTGAGATCCTGCCCAAACCCTTCTGCCAGATACAGCCGATGGGCGAGTAGAATATGGGCACAGTGCGGGCTCAAAATTTGCCCATAACCCACATCTTCAAACGGCATCGACAGCCACTGTTGGTAGCGCTTGAGAGCGAACGATTCTTGAGCCGCCCATAATCGTATTGATGCACCCTGCGACTTCAGTTGTGCCATCGGGTCGGCGCTGGTGAACCATTCATGGGTCACATTGGCAGGGGTTCCTGCTGTTGCGCCTTTCCCTTCATCACCCAGCATGCAGGAGTGCGCAGCCCGAGGATCGGTCTCTTCTGCATGACGCTCGTAACCCGCTCGGATCGGATTCTGTTCCCCGGGAACATCGAATCCGAGCAGCAGGAAATACCCGTTTTTTGTTGAATCAGTGAGTGCCAGTGGAGGACTCGCTGTCAGGTTCTGATAGGTCGACGACGGGGGAGCTTCCATCATGATCCATGCTAATCCGACCGCCCCCAGACCGATCGCCATCAATATCACACAGGAGAACACCAACCCCACACACAACAACACCATCGATCGCGTTGTCGAAAAACACGACCCGATAAACGACGAGATGCGACTGCGGACTCGCGCCATTTTCCTGGAAACCCGAGGCTGCGGTCGTGGCGACGCCAAACGATCCTGCGTATGGACCTGACGATTCTCACCGGTTGAGTCAAAAAGTACATCCACGGCCGACGCAGCAACCGAAACCTCAGGCTCTGGTTTCGAGTGAGCAGATTCGGTACTAGGATCCTCCCGCGGCTCAGTAAATGGTGGAGGAGTGCTCACAAATGTGATCGACTCACTCGCCCGAACCCACTCCGGTCTTGTATCTTCTGGAGGAGCGACTTTATCCAGGATGGGAGCAACCGATTCGACAAGAGGGGCCGCTTCAGAAGGAACCGACTCCCACCCACCGCTACGTGACAATTCGGTGGCCGATGCAGGCGCTGCCTCGATCACTGGTAGTGAAACCTCCGGATCGAGTGGGGCATCCCCCTTCTCCTTGTCCCAGTTTCGTTTCTTTTCAGATGGACGATGAGGCTGAACCTCGACTTCGCCAGTACTCCAACTCGACCCTGTCTCATTCGAAGGCGCATCGTTTGGTGTCGCGGAGAGCGGAAGAGTCGAGGCGATCTTGAACAGTGGGACGGATATTTCGGGGTGTTCTGTGGAAGCCGGTGCAGGTGCGGGTGACGCTTCTGGAGTCCCCTCTGAACGTGACGGCGCTGGAGCGGAAGCATCGGGAAATGCCGCCACAGGTTGTGGCTCTGTAAAATACGAAAATGAAACTGGTTCGGGTTCGCGA
>JAKDNQ010000452.1 GCA_030456405.1 Nitrospira sp. | reverse complement strand
GTCCGTGCCGTTCGCCTGCTTCAAAGTCGTTGAAGTCGTGCGCCGGCGTAATCTTCACGGCGCCCGTTCCGAATTCCAGGTCGACGAGAATGGCATCGCCTACGATCGGAATCAGGCGATGTGTAAGAGGGAGACGAACTCGTTGGCCGATCAATCGATTGTAGCGGGAATCTTCCGGGTGGACCGCCACCGCGGTATCGCCGAACATGGTTTCCGGCCTCGTGGTTGCGACGGTGAGATGAATCGTTGGATCCAGCTCGAGTGGGTAGTCGATTGAATACAGCTTGCCTTTCACGTCTTCATGTTCGACTTCGATGTCCGATAGGGCGGTCATGCAACGAGGGCACCAATTGATCAGCCGCTCTCCTCGATAGATCAGTTTGTCTTCATAGAGACGGACAAAGACTTCCAGGACGGCTTTCGACAGGCCTTCGTCCATCGTAAAACGAAGGCGATCCCAGTCGCAGGATTCGCCAAGCCGTTTTTGTTGACGAATAATGGTATCTCCTGAGGCGGCCTTCCATTGCCACACGCGTTCGATGAAGCGTTCTCGTCCAAGGGATTCCCGGGACAGGCCCTCGGTGAGGAGCTGTTTTTCCACCACGTTTTGTGTGGCAATTCCGGCATGATCGGTGCCGGGGACCCAGAGCACATTGCGGCCTTGCATGCGCCGCCAGCGTATGAGGATGTCCTGAAGCGAATGATTCAGCGCGTGGCCGACATGGAGTGAGCCTGTGACATTGGGTGGAGGAATAGCGATAGAGTAGGGTTCGCCTGGATGAGTCAGCGAGGCATGGAAATAACCTTGCTGTTGCCAGAGCTGAGACCAACGTGCTTCGACCGCCTTGGGGTCGTAGGTTTTATCGAGTTGAGGAATGCTCATTCAGTGCGATTTCCTAACAGGTTAGGGGAAAACCATATTGGAACCGATTAGAACCTAACACTCCACAGTCTGAATGCGTGCACAACTGGGAGTAGCCCCAGCAGGATGCTCAAAAAGTTTGTCCAGCAAGGCCGCAGGCGAGTCGAAACCGGAGGCGTACCCTCTGGGGTACGTTGAGGATTTCGATGAGCCGAGAACGAAGCTGGCAGACTTTTTCAGCATCCTGCCAGAAGTGCGGCGCATCTTAGCACGCGGGTGCATCCCTCTCAAGGTAACATGAAGCACACACATGGCTTGAGGGGTGTCGAGCCTTGTGTTATACAGACTCGCACAAGGCGAGGGCGAGCGCATCGCTCTGCTTCCACTTTTTACAATTTGGAGAGATTATGGCCACAGGCCGTGAAAAAGATCGTAAGACGAGAAAGAAGCATCGGAAGAATGTCGCACGGGTGAAGGCACTGGTGACGACAGCAAGACGGAGCAAGGGTAAGAAGACTAAGAAGGGGTAAGTCGGAACGGAGGCGGAAGCCCTACGCGGCCTGCGTGAGGCGAACGATCTCTGCTTTGATCTGTTCTTCAGCTAGGTTTGGCACGAGACGCAGGACAGCCTGTTCGACCTGCTCGTGGGCTGTCACTCGGACGAGTGCTTCGGCTATTCCAGCGGTCTGCTTGGCGGCAGCCTGCTGGATCTCTTCTTTGACAAGTCCCTCAAGGGAGCCGAGTTGTTCCCGAACCATATCGGGTAGTGAGGCGCGAACGGTCGTGATTTCTTCACGGACGCATTGATCGATGCATTCTTTGATCAGGGGACTCGCGGTGTCGAACACGCTCTGTCGAATGATGGGTTCAAGGAGAGACATCTCCTGTGAGAGCACGTTGGGGAGCGCCGTCGTGAGCAACGGTTTCAGCACCTGAATCATCCGCTCTTCCGAAAGAGACACACCCGTCTGTGTGCGCACCTCTGCTTCCACGGCTTTGGCCACGAACGTTGCCAGGTCTTTCCCCACCATCTCGGGAAGTAGGGCTGCAATCTTTTTTTCTGTGCGTTCGGACATAGAATGAAGGAGTTGGCCGAAAAGGCCCATCATCGCTTCTTCCGGTCCGGCTGTCGGCTCGGTGGCCGCAGTTGTCGCTACAGAAGCGTGTTTCGGTTGGGGGTGAGGTATGATCGTCGGCTCCTCTTCTTCCTCGGCCGGATTGTCCTCGTTCAGGCTCTCATCATCCGAATCCGTCGCACTTGTGACCGGGGGCCAGGAGCGGGGCTTCTTCTTGGCTCCACTTGCTCTGGCTGCTTGCTGTATTTCCAAATCCTTGATCAGATCGACGAGGGTTTCAGACTGAAACGGTTTATTGAGAAAGGCCTTCACTCCCAGCGAGCGCAGGTGGCTTTCATCGACACGATCTGAAGCGCTGGTCAGGGAGACAATATAGGTTTCTGCCAGGTTATCGAGTTTGTGGACTTCCTTGCAGAATCCCGAAAAGGTCATGTTCTCTAAGTGATAATCGGCGATGATGAGATTCGGGCTCGTGTGACGCGCAGCTTGCAGCGCAGCGGGGCCGTCTTGGAATCCCTGGACCTCGCATCCTTCGTGCTTTGAAATTTGCTCGACCAGCCGGCGGACAGCAGGACTACTGTCGATCACGAAAATGGTTGAAGCCACCTGATCCTCCGAGAATATTGAATGATTTGAAGCTAGCAGTGAGGGTATTCTTTGTCAAGAAATCGCATAATTA
>JAKDNQ010000451.1 GCA_030456405.1 Nitrospira sp. | reverse complement strand
TCCCTCCGACCTGTTTGAAGAGATTCTTGAACTGCAAGATACATTGAATGAGTACCGAGCTGCCGGCCGCGCATCAGAAACCGAATCGACACTCCGTGCGAAGCTTCAATCGGAACGGAATACGCTTGAACAGCGGCAACGGGACATGGAGGCCGTCCTACAGCAGCTCTTCGTTCAGTGGGATGCACTCCAAGACCGCGGGGAAGCCACCGACCAGACAAGAGCCGAGCGCAGCCGTATCCTGAAACAGATGCGAGAAAATCTCTCCAACCGCACCTATGTCAAGAACATCGTGAGCGATCTCGTCTCAACCATCGGATAATCACCGCCATGGCTCGTATCGTCGGCATAGATCTCGGCACAACGAATTCGCTCGTGGCCTATATGGCTGACGGACGTCCCTGTGTCATACCAGGCCGGAACGAACGGACAATGGTTCCGTCGGTTGTGGCGATGACAGACAACGGGCTGATCGTCGGCGATCCGGCTAAAGAACACTTAACTCGCAGCCCGGAACGGACCGTCTATTCAGTGAAGCGATTCATGGGAAAGAGCCTTGAGGACGTAGAGGGCGAGCTGGCCTACTTCCCCTATCACTTGACGGAACAGGGAGGGGTGATCCGGATCAAGCTCGGCGAGAAAACCTATTCGCCGCCACAGATCTCGGCCATGATCCTGAAGGAATTGAAGCAACGGGCCGAGGCGCATCTCGGCGAGAGTATTACCAAGGCCGTCATTACCGTCCCTGCCTATTTCAACGATAGCCAGCGGCAAGCCACGAAAGATGCGGGCATGATCGCAGGGCTCGAAGTGTTACGAATTATCAATGAACCGACCGCTGCCTCGCTGGCCTATGGGCTCCAACAAAAGACTCAGGGAACAATCGCCGTCTATGACCTCGGCGGGGGAACCTTCGATATTTCCATCCTGAAGCTCAAGGACGGCATTTTTGAAGTTCTAGCGACCAACGGGGATACACATCTCGGAGGCGATGACTTCGACCGCCAGCTCGCAGATGTCTTTGTACAGGATATCCGCGAACAGCATAGTCTCGATTTGCACGCCTATCCCGACCACATGCAGGCGGTTCGACTGGAGGCTGAACGGACAAAGGTCAGACTCTCCGATGAGCTGAAGACTACGGCCACGCTCGACTTGCCAGAGGACAAAGGCCGGTATTCGCGAGGTCTCACGCGCGATCAACTCGAATCCCTCACCTTGGAATTGGTGGAACGCACACTCGGGCCCTGCCGTCTTGCCTTAAAAGACGCCGGCCTTACCTCGAACGACATCGATGAGGTCGTTCTCGTTGGCGGCGCGACTCGCATGCCGTTGGTCCGCCGACAGGTCCAGGCACTCTTTGGAAAACAGCCCCATTGCGATCTGAACCCTGACGAAGTCGTCGCACTCGGCGCGGCTGTCCAAGCCGATATTCTCAGCGGTGGAACGACCGATCTGTTGCTGCTCGACGTGACACCTCTCTCTCTTGGCATCGAAACCATGGGCGGAGTGATGAGCAGCTTGATACGACGGAACACGACCATCCCGGCCAGTGCCAAGGAAATGTTTACAACGTACGTCGACGGCCAAACCGGCGTAGACATCCATATCCTCCAAGGCGAACGCGAACTGGTGAAAGACAACCGCAGTCTGGCCCGTTTTCGACTGAAGGTCCCACCGCTGCCGGCCGGAGTCCCGCGCATCGAAGTCACGTTCTTGATCGATGCGAACGGCATCCTCAACGTCCTCGCGAAAGACATGCGGACCGGGCAAAGCCAGTCCATCGAGGTCAAGCCTTCCTACGGGTTATCCGACAACGAAGTGGAACGGATGATCGAAGATTCGTTCAAGTTTGCCGTGGACGACGTCTCCGCCAGAAAACTGATCGAAGCGCGATTGGATGCCGGTGCATTGATCACGACAACGGAGAAATCTCTCTTGGAGGGAAGCCACCTCATTGCACCAGACAACATCGCCGCCACTCGTACCGCGTTGGCGGCGCTGACTGTCGCCAAAGACGGGACAGATCCACGCGCTATCCGTGCGCGCATGGCGGACCTCGAACAGGCAGCAAAGCCGCTGACCGTCGCACTCTTAAATGATTCGCTTACGAAGGGGTTGCAGGGCAAAAAGGTCTCGGAGGTCACGTAGCGACGGGCCCGTAACGATGCCGTAGTCGATTTACAACGGAACATTGGGAGTAAATATGGATCTGAAGTGGCAGGATACTGAGGATATTGCGATCCGTTTAGTCGAAGAGCATCCTGAAACAGACCCACTTACCGTTCGATTCACCGACATGCACGCCTGGATCGTGTCGCTCTCCGACTTCAGGGACGATCCCAAGAAATCGAACGAGAAAATCCTCGAAGCGATCCAAATGGCTTGGCACGAAGAATATCAAGACTCGAAGTCCTAACAGGCTGCGGAAAAACTCGATTTATACACAAAATGCCGTTGGAATCTTTCATATGGCGCCGATGTCAAAACAGGTTCAGGATGCTCAAAAAGGCCGTCCAGCAAGGCCGCAGTGAGCGAAGAGGCGAGGCGTACGCTTCGGTACGTTGAGTCTCTGAGCGACGCGAGAACGCCGCTGGCGGACTTTTTCAGCATCCTGCTAACC
>JAKDNQ010000110.1 GCA_030456405.1 Nitrospira sp. | reverse complement strand
TCAACTCACGTGTCGTGTCGGTGTCAGAATAGCTCGCAGGATGCGCAAAAAGGCCAGATATCTCACCCGCCCAGCCCCGGCACGCCAAGACGCGCCGTTCCGCGGGCAAGGCCGCACCTCAGAGGCTGACCATCGCTTTACGTTTCACGCCTCACGTTTCACGGTTCTTGAGAGCGACGCGAGAACGCCGCTGGCGGACTATTTCCGCATCCTGTTAGACTGCTGTGCGCACGGCAACGGGCTTCACGACCAGCAGGCGGCGGTCGGCACGGCGCTGGGGCCGGCGGGTTCGCCTGACAGCCGTCTTGCTCGGCCATGAGCCGCAGACACCGGGCGACCCATCCGAAACCGTATCGACCTGGAACTTGATGCCCACTCCGCGAACTGTCGCGATCGTCTGGCGACGGGCCGGGTCGCGTTCGAGCAAGCGGCGGAGCCAGAAGAGGTGCACATCGAGCGTGTGCGCTTCGACGGCGTAGCCTTCCCCCCAGATATGGTCGCGCAGTGCCTGGCGACGGAACACCGTGCCGGGCGATTCCATTAGGTGTTTGAGCAACTTGAACTGTACCTGAGGGAGATGGTTGGCCTGCCCGGCGACCCGCACTTCGCACCGATCGACATCGAGTTCAACCTGTCCCGCACGAACGACCGTAGACCCCTTGGCCAACCAGGCCGATCGCCGGAGCAAGGCGCGGACTTTCGCAATCAGGAGGCGAAAGTTCTCGCCGCAGACATGCGTACTATCCATTCCCTGTTCGAGGTCATCGACACAGGCTTCCTCGGTCCACTCCAAACCAGCCGGGGCCACGGTCATCATCGGAACAGTCTGGAACGGAGAGGCCTGCCGCACCATCCGCCAACCCGACTGACGCCGATCCACCAAAACTAGCGCGGGCGCTTGACATGCGGCCATGCTCGTAGCTTCTGCAGCGCCGGGAACCGATTCCACCACATAGCCATAGCGGATGAAGTGGGTTGCCAGATTCAGCGCGAATCGCGCATCGTCCGACACCAACAGGAGGTAGCCGGGGAGCGGAATATGCGACGCGTCAACCTGGACAATCGAAGGGGCCGGTTGAACGGCTCCGCCCTGTGTCCGCCGCGCCACGCCTACCACCGTGGCCAGCCCAGTCATAAAGAGGAACAGGGCTCCCGGAATTGCTGGAGCGGGAAGCACGGGCGCCGTGCTCTCAGTTGAGAGCGGACTTCCAGAGGCAAACATCTGGTGGAAACCGGAGCAGACACAGAGGCTCATCTGAAGGATCGCCCGCGTGATCGCGTTGAAGCTACTCGTTGGAGACTGCGGAATCGTTTGGGTGTCCGAATCCGCCAAGACCGGGTGGACCTCAACGCTGTCCACAGTGGCCGGAAGGAGAGAATTAGACGCAGGACCCGGATCCACATTCATGAAACCGATCGTTGCGGCGTGGGACAGGTCCGCTGCTCCGGCACAGAGTACGCCGAGGCACAGAACTCCCACGAGGAATCGCCCGCTCAGCATGGTTCTCAACTCCATCATGTCATGTGTCCTCTAACATCACGTTCAGAGTTCCCGGAAGAACGAGACATCGTTCTTCCGGGATGTGCTCCGATCTGTTAGGCCTTTGCGTTCATCTTGCGACGGGCGAAGCCGATCAAACCGATCACCCCACTCCCAAACAACCATGCGGCGGCCGGGAGCGGTACGGGTGCGGTTGATCCCCACATCTGGAGCTGGTAACTCCCGCCACCCCCATCAACGCCACCCGGATGCAAGTGATAATCGCGGAATATACCCAGGTCCGCCAGCAACACGTTGGTGAAACTAGGAGCCGCCCCGGAATATCCATTTCCCACGGGAATTTCGCCGTCGTCAACGTTCTCAAAAATAGTGGAGCCGAAAAAATCAATGCCATTGACTGTGGACGTCATGTTGAAATGGGTGAACGAGCCTAGGTCAAAATTAATGGTGTCCGTGAAGAGTCCAGCCCCTCCGCTCTGACCTGGATCTGGGACAGTAATGGTGATCTTGTTCGCCGCGTCACCGGCGCCCGGGGCGAATACGCCCGCGTCAATAGTGACGGCCTGTGCATTGGCGCTCAGGGCGAGCGCGCCCGCGGCGACCAAGCCGACCACGGCTTTCTTAAACTTCATGTTGGTTTTCATGACTCGTTCCTCTCATTTTGGTTGATGATGACCTGACCTTCTGGTTTGGTGAACCCTCATTGGTGATCTGACAGCCAATGGCTCGGGGCAGCGACCACAAACTCGAAACCGGGCAACGACTGCAACCAACCGCGATTTCAACAGATACGGCTGGAGTGAGAATCCGTTTGCGCGAATTCTCTGGGCGCGCGCCTCGTCGTCTGCCTGTGCATCGACCGGCTTCCTCCTTTCTCCTCCTCTTTGTATGAAAAAATATCCGCATTGAGAACATTCCCGTCGCTTCTCAGGCCTCATTCGAGTTCAATGTCTTGGCATTGCTCCTCGATCCTGGATGTAGGTCTTACCAAAGCCGTCCCAGTCTTGCTACCGTCCCATGCTCCGGTTGCTACAAATGTGATGAAAAGATTCGGTCGTGACGCGCAAGTCAGGCGACACTCGCGCAGGCAACACGTCCGATCGGCCCGCGCCTACGCCAACATGGGTTCGATCCATCACCTGCTCAAGGTCGTCGGCATAACTGCTATGTTCATCTTGCGGCGGGCGAAGCCGATCAAGCCGATAGCCCCACTACCAAATAGCCACAGGGCGGCCGGCATGGGAACAGCCGACAGCGATGTGAAATTCCCGATCAAGGTGACATCGCCTTGGCTGCCGGCAAAGATCAACCGGAACTGTCCGTCCAGGTTCATGAGGTTACAAATAGGGGCTGAACGGCGAAAGGTCAGGAGGTGTTTCCGACAAGACATCGTTTGCAAAGACGCTGCTGGTGGGATTCAGAAGATTTATGAAGAAATCGCGCGCATAATAATTGTCGCCGTCCACGATTGGACCGCTCGGCGCCACATTATTGACACTGGCCGCCATGTTGTACGATTGGTTGGCGGCGAGAGGGCCCGCATTCACTTGGATGGCGTTTAACGGACCGGCAAGATTGAACGAGAACAGATATGGAGCGCCCACAATGTTCGTCACCGCCAACCATAGGTTTGAAATCGCTCCATTGTATTGACCGACGGTCCCGCTCGCATTCGTATCGACGGTGTGCGCGTCGAACGTGAAGAACCCCGATACCGTGCTACGAGGGGACAGCCGGTTCGGCTCTACAGCGCATAGAATATTTTATAGAGCGGCATCATGCTCTGCTATCACCTCTTGCACCAGTTGCTACAGATGTGACGAAAAATGCGTCCTCATGTGAAGAAAAACCTGCCTGCGAGGAGCAGTCGAGCGAGGGAGAGCGCTGTCCGTGATGGCTCGATCCAGAGAACACCCTGCGAGCAACACATGCCTGAAGCCCGCCGGTTCACTATTCTGAACATTTTGTAGCACAAGGTGTACCAGTAAGCGCGCAACGGTAGACGGATACGTTCAGCTACAGATATACGTAGCACCATCGTGGGAGAAGACCTTCAGCCCGAGCCTCGATACGCGGTCCTTGTTTCTGCTGCGCATGCTCCAGGGACCAAGGAAAGGAGAATTGTTGCGATGGGAGGCGGGTATCTCAAAGGAACGGGAGGCGGCGCTCCGACATGGCTGCAGATCGTCCCGGATTGACGGATTCTATGGCAAGCGGTGAAAGGGTCGTCAGTTGTCGGTAGATCGGTTCCCAATCATGCCGTAGGAACGCGCGCAGGGTTGAGTGGTGTGTTGTCATCACACTTACTACTAATTACGAATGGAGGGCATATGAAACGTCGAATAGTGCTATCGTCAGCGGCGGCGCTGTTGTCGCTCGCCGGCCTGTTGCTTGTAGTCGGCCAGGCCTCCGCGCACGTCGTGTATGGAGATTTCTTGAACGTCACGCCTAATCAAGACAGACAAGTGGGCAGCAACGCCGGCTGGCTGGGTGGGCAAAGCACGTCCGCCCATACCAATACAGACACTCATCTCAACCGGTTTCTGGGTTTCGAGCTAACGCAGCAGTCGACGGTCAATTTCACGATCGAGGCTATCGACGGTTTCGTGTATACCCCCCATGGTAGCACCACTCCCGTGGAGGCCTTGGGTGACTTGAACCCTGGCTACGCGCTGTTCGCCGGACTCGCCCCCAACTTGGCCCATGACGGACAACCCTACACCGGGCAGACTCCCTTCGCAACGTGGTCTCCCTTTAACGGTTTTCCCGCTGGGACCACTCCCACTTCAACGAAGTGGGGAGAATATAGCTCCAATTCGGATTTTGGGGTAGCGAACGGGGCTCCATCTGGCTCACCGCCCGGCACGCTTGGCGAGTTTGCCACCCTGGACTATGTGGCAGGCGACGGCACCACCGGCGACAGTATCTCCGGGCAATATGTGCTGGGCCCCGGTTTGTATAGCTTGGTTGTCGGCGGCAACAATCAGGCCAATTTGGACAGCCTTTTCGCGAATATGGTGGCATCGAACGCCTGCGACACAGCCGGTGCGGCTTGCGACGCCTATAAAGCGGACCGTCTAGGCCGGGGCTTCAATGTTCAGTTTAGTGTCACCCCGGTGCCGCTGCCTGCGGCGGTGTGGCTCTTCGGTAGCGGAGTGGCCGGCATCATCGCGTTCGCGCGCCGACGCATGTCGGTCTAAAGTTTGCGCGTAGTCCGTGCCCCGTGGCTCAGAAGCGACGGGGCACGAGCCGACCACTGCTGCCGTCGTGAGCCTCTCTTTGTTTCTAATAGGAAGGATCCGTGCTATGAAAACGTCTATGAGGGCTGCAATGCTAGTGGGCGCCCTGATCGCAGGAGTGGCCGCTCCTTTTCCCGTGTTCGCCATCATCTATCCCCTCGATTATGTCTTCAGTCCATCGGTCGGCCCAGTCACCCCGCTGGGGACGGTCACGCTGACGGACCTCGGCGCCTCCGTGCAATTCGATGTGCTGAATCAAGCTGGCACGGGGACCAAACTCGATTCGCTGTATTTCAATTTCGCCCACGGATCGCTCAATCCAAACCAGCTCACGTTCTCCAATGTGAGCGCCGCCGCCTCAACCTACAACACCCTGTTGGCGACTTCAACCAGTGCCACAGTTGCCGGTTTGAAAGCCGATGGCGACGGGTATTTCGACGGTAAATTTGCGTACAGCGCAAACAATTTTCTCGGTCACGGGCAGACGCTGTCGTTTCGTTTGAACGCGACCGGTCAAGACCTCGACGTGAGCGATTTCCATTTGTTCTCGCTCCCTGGGGGAGGGGCAGGAAGCTATATCATGGCCTCTCATATTCAGAGCCTTCCGGATGGCTCCTCTCTCTGGGTCGGTACAGTAGCGCCTGTGCCGTTGCCGGCTGCGGTGTGGTTGTTCGGCAGCGGGGTGGCCGGCGTCATCGCCTTCGCGCGCCGACGCTGGTCGGTCTAAGCTCAATCGATGCCTCGTTCACCATCGCCTTTGAGCGATGGTGAACGACCAAATCACTGAGAGGTATGACAGATGAAGAAAACATTTGTAACCATGCTGGCGATGAATGCGCTTCTCCTGGGAACCGGTCTCTTTGGCGCCGGTCCGTCACAGGCCGCGACCATCACAGATCTCGATATCACCGGTGGATCGATCAGCCTGACCTTTGGCTCGTTGGGGAGCGTTACGAAGAACTTTACGCAAAACGGACAGCTGGTGATGGGACAGTACCAGCCGCTGCCCAATATTTTCCCGCCGATCACCGTTGCCGGCCATACGTTTTCGATTTTCACCAGTGATCAGGCGTTTCCCGGCAATCCGGGCGGGGCACCGGCGCCTACAGGGTCCACAACTGGGTCGACGATGACCGTCGATCTCAGTTCGCTCTTTGCCGGAGTGACAGGGCCGCTCTTCAATTCAACGTTGAACATCGGTGAGCCCGCCACCGGGACGTTCAATACCACGACGAACGCGTTTAACATTTCATGGACCCAACCGTTCACGGGTGTGCCGTTTCTGACCTCGGGAAACTTCCGCCTTCAAGGCACAGCCCAGCTCGCAGCGGTGCCGTTGCCGGCTGCGGTGTGGTTGTTCGGCAGCGGGGTGGCCGGCGTCATCGCCTTCGCGCGCCGACGCTGGTCGGTCTGACTGAGTGTCTCTTCCGTATAGAAAGGGGGTAGAGTCTTTCTGTTACACCTGATGCAGCAATCGGTCGCCTCATCCGCTGCCACCTGGCATGGAGAGCAATAATGTACGGTATATGTTCTCAATCTGTAATTCAGAAGGGAGAAGCATCATGAGAAGAAAACAATGGGCTGGTTTTGCACTCGTTGCCGCATCACTTGTGTGTCTCAGCGGGCCGGGGTCGGCCATGGCCGCGACAGTGACCGCGGGAGATCCAAACCCCGGCGTCGGCCTCGGCTATGCCTGGACGGTTTCCATGAACGGCAACGATACCACGGCAGGCTCGACCCCGAACTATGCGGGCACTGTTGGATCGTTGAGTTTTAATGATCCCATCAACGCCGGTGATCCCATCGGAACAGGATGGACGCACACGTCCAACTGGACGGCGCTGACTCTGACGGAGGCCGCCAATCTCTCCGTGACGCTGGCACAGACGACAGCCAATGGGTTGGTTCCCGCCTTTGCGCTCTGGTCGGGCCAGATATCCGCCGGCGGTGACCACCATACCTATAACAATTCCGGCAATTTTGACTGGAGCACGGCTAACCCTTTGGCGGACTCCTCTTCGTTGAACTATATCGGCAACGAAGCGAACCTTGGCGGTCTGTCCTCGATCACCAAGAACTTTTCGCTCGGACCCGGGCTGTACAGCCTGGTCTTCGGAGGTAATCCACCGCCTGGGACCCCTGGCGCTTCAGTGGGGTATCTGGCAACGCTCACGACTTCACCGGTGCCCCTCCCGGCCGCCGTCTGGCTCTTCGGTAGCGGAGTGGCCGGCATCATCGCGTTCGCGCGCCGACGCATGT
>JAKDNQ010000109.1 GCA_030456405.1 Nitrospira sp. | reverse complement strand
CAACTTGGCCCAGAAGAATCCCGCCCATGGCACCAACACAGAAGGAAGCGGGTCGAGATCGCCACGCATAAACGTCGCAGCTGATGCGCCGAAGATCAGAACCGCTCCGGCAAGCGAGATAGCCGTCACAAAGCCACGCCCAGGATGCTCGATGACAGGTACGTCCGGCTCAGGCTTGGCCTTTCTCGTGCGTTGAGCCACAGCGGTCCTCAATTTTGCCGCATACACCTCGGGAAATGTCTTAAAGAGATAACGATGATAGCGAGCTTGCGCGAACCCGCAGGCCGCGCCAACCAAGATTAGGATCGAGCTGCTGAGGAATGTCACCCAGCTGTAGGTATGACTTGCCAGTAATTGATAGCCAAGCGCCCCAATCCCACCAACCATGGAGATAAGTCCAATCGTTCCGGCCGGGAGGAGGATATGGGATCGGACATAGTGGCGCGCTTGTTCATCAATCTTCTCAGGTCGCAACACTGTCACAAGTTTCGGCATTGATGCGTGCTCCTACCCTATCGACTCCGGATTTCTCGTTCTCGAGAAGAACGGGCCCAAAGGGATGAATCATACCATCCTTCAGGTACATGATACATGCATGACACAATGAGAATAGGCATCTGGATCGATTCGTTCGAGAGTATGCGTATTCCCCCTATTTTGATGCGAAATTGTGGATGACGAATGAGGAAGCATAGACGGCATGCCCGATTTTCACACCATGAGCCCGTACCTGCACATGCTATACTACTAAAGTAGGGGGCAACGCATAAATGCCATGCTTAATCAAGCATTTCGACGACATGAGCATTGAACGCCACGATAGGAAAGGCGGGGGAAGAGTAGGACATCGCTCCCCTCACTCGCAATGTCCACAAAAGATGTGTACGGCATGTGGATAAGCGTGTGGACAAGCACACAATAGCTCGCCCTATCACAGCACCTCACACATTGCCCAATCGATAGGCAATACAATCAGTGCAATTTCAAGATGATATAGTTCTGTAGTAAAGAACCCCGCCCTTCCGGGCGGGGCTTTTGTAAACCAAGAGGGACGTTACCTCCGCTTCGCTACGGGCTGCCATTCATCCCCGCCCTTCCAGGCGGGGCATTCTGGCAGGATTTCGTAAAGCTTCATTGGAATAACGTATTCAGGATCTAAATTTTTGAACTATATAAAAAAGTAGAAAAGGCGCACGTGAGCAATCTAGCCAAGGTCGATGTCATTCGCCTCTATCTACGCCAGCAGTTCCCCAAGCACCATATCGCTGATTTCGAGGAGGGCGCCAGCCGCGCGCATGTCTTTCGTGTCGATGGTCCACATGGCCACCCTCTCCATTATGCTCTCATCGGTCTGGACTTTCTCCTTGACCACACTTGC
The DNA here is from genome assembly GCA_030456405.1 of Nitrospira sp. The sequence goes on along the minus strand of JAKDNQ010000109.1, from coordinate 5,643 downwards.
GAAAGCCTGCAGGAAACGCTTCTGGCGTACGGCCTGGGAGATAAGCTGAAAGAAGCCGGAACCTCACCCGTGACAATATCAAAGCCAGGATTCAGCACCGAAGGCACAGCGCCCGCTTGATTACAGTTGAGACAGGCGACTGAACTCCTGCATTCTCGCAATCTACGACAGGTTTTCTCAGTGATCCCTCCGAGTTCATAGAAACCTCTCTCTCAATCTCACCCATGCCTGTCGAATCTACACCTTCGCTGCCGCGTATTTGAAGAAAACGGACTCGCTTACGCGCTCCTTCCCTCGCGCACACCCCACGAACGATATGTTGACAGCCGGAAATCCAATCCATGAGAATGCACGCATGGCCTATCGTGTGGTGATTGAACGGTTGGAGTTTCAAGGGCGTTGTGGAATCTCGCTAGCAGAGCGGAGGCGGCCACAGTCGTTAGCGATCGACCTGGAATTGGACTGCGAGGGAGCACCGTCCGGGACTGCCGACCAAATCAATAAAACTGTAGACTATGCCCGGGTCACTGAGCGGATCGTGGAGTTGAGTGAAACTCACGACTGTGCGCTCTTGGAAACATTTACTGAAAAGATTCTCGAAATGCTGTTCACGGAGTTCCCCGTGGCAAAGGTCTCACTCTGGCTCAGAAAACTGGCCCCGCCTCTCTCGCAGATGACCGGATCGGTCGGTGTGAAGGTGGAACGAAACCGCATGGCGCACCAGCCTCAACAGACTGATCCAGCCCCATCGTTATTCCTAGCACAACAGCTCCTTCGGTTGCCCAAAGGCCGAGTCCTGGACGTTGCGGCTGGGTCTGGACGTCATGCGCTCTATCTCGCCTCGCACGGCTTTCAGGTCGATGCGATAGACCGCGATGAACAGGCCATGGCGCAGCTTGCCGCCACGGCGAAACAACGGAACCTCCCGAACCTCACCGTCCAGACGGTGAACCTCGAACGAACGACAGCGGAGCGGCCGGAATTTCCGAAGCAGAAATATGATGTGATCATCGTGTTCTTCTATCTCCATCGCGCCCTGTTCTCTTCCCTCATCGATTCACTCAAACCGAATGGGATCTTGCTCTACGAAACCTTTACCATCGACAACTACTTGCGCTATCATCACCCACGCAGATGGGAGTTTTGCCTCGCGCACAACGAGTTGCTCCGGCTCACTTCCACTCTTCGCGTGTTGGCGTACGACGAAGGTGAACGCGACAGCGGCTATGGACTAGGCGCGGTTTTTACCGCGCGACTCGCCGCGCAACAAACAGACCCTGGCAGCTTACTCCACAAATAACATGAGTCGCATCGATCTCCACCTCCATACGACCCACTCCGATGGAAGTGTATCACCAGCTGACGTGCTTCGACTGGCACATAAAGCAGGAGTCACAGCGCTGGCCATTACAGATCACGACATTGTATCGGGTATTCCCGACGCCATCTCAACCGGAGCTGAGCTAGGGATTGAAATCATTCCCGGCGTGGAAATCAGCTCCTTCGGTGGCAATAGTGAGCTCCATATCCTTGGTTATTGTATTGACTGGAAGGACCCGGAATTGATTCAACGTTTGGCAGTCTTGCGAGAGAGCCGGCATACCCGTAACCCGCAGATCATCGAACGGCTGCGCTCATTGGGGCTGGACGTGACGTACGACGAAGTGCGGACTTTGGCCGGCACGGATTCAGTCGGCCGTCCGCATATTGCTCGGCTCTTGATGGACAAGAAGTATGTCACGTCCGCCAAAGACGCCTTTGACCGATATCTGGCAGAGGGGCGCCCGGGCTACGTGGCGCGTGAACTGCCCAAGCCGGCGGATGCTATCGCTTGGATCAGAGCCGCCGGCGGCGTGGCTGTGCTGGCGCATCCGACCTGGGCTAAAGTGTCGGGAGAAGGGCTGAACACACTCCTGACGACATTGAAAAGCGAGGGCCTTGGCGGCATTGAAGTCCACTACAGTACCCACACGAAGCGACAGACGACGGAGTATCTCGACCTGGCCAAACGACTGAATCTCTTAGTCACCGGTGGGAGTGATTTCCACGGCATCACCAAGCCGGACATCGAAGTGGGCACCGGCCGGGGCGACTTGAAAGTTCCCGAAAAGCTGCTCGACCCCCTCAAGAAAGCCGCCCTCATGGTTGGTCGTTCGTAACTCGTATCTCGTCGCTCGCCTGAAGAAACGAGCTTATGGCGTATAGCCAATGGCGTATGGTTCGGAATGAAGCGGGATGTCTTTGCTCCGGCTATACGCCATTAGCCATATGCTCTTATCGCCAACGAAATCCTCTTCACGAGCATCGAACACGCAGCCGCATATTTCTTCCATTTCGTTGACTCTCGCCTCCCATCCGCTACACTTTGAGACATTCACGGACCTTTTCAAAGATTCCTATGTCGAAATCCGGGACTTGGATCGCTCCCTATGCGTTTGCCATCATGGCCGTGCTTCTGGCCGGCCCCTTGTTGGGAAACTTAGCATTCGTCCAATCTGTCTCGGTTCCGTATGTTCCGCTCAGCGGGCCTTACGCCGTTCGTTTGAGTGCAAACCTTCTCGCCCTCGCCATCCTCTTGGTCTTCGCGTTCACTGCCTCTCAACACATCCCGGATAACGGCCGCGGGTCGAGCTTTCTCCGCAACCTCATCCTTCCACTCACAACCCTCGTCGTCGTGCTGTTCGCCAATAAAGCGTGTAGAGCCGTGGGCCTGCCACTGATCGAGCAGATAGGCCCTTCTCGATTCACGATGGGGTATGCCCTCGCCCTCGTCGGCTCCGGTCTCTGGCTCACAGCCGCCTGGATCATGAATCGGAATTCGCTACGTGAAGCCTTCTCTCCACCCAGGCAAGCAAGACGCAAAGAGCTGCATGCGCTTTCCAAAGATGAGAGCGTAAGTCAAGAAATAGAGGTAGCGAGTCCATCAGAGTCAACGGGTACGGTTGCCCTACCAGCAATCAATGGCTACACACCAAGCATGCTTGGGCGCTACAAGGTCTTGAAAGAACTCGGGCGAGGCGCAATGGGGCTAGTCTACCTGGGGAAAGATCCAACGATTCAACGTTTTGTGGCCATCAAGACCATGCGGCTTGACCACATCGATCAGGGCGACAAACTGCAAGAGATCAAGGCACGATTTTTCCGCGAGGCAGAATCCACCGGACGACTCTCTCACCCCAACATCGTGACCATCTACGATGCAGGAGAAGAAGACGATTTAGGATATATCGCCATGGAACTCATCGAAGGAACCCCCCTGAGTCAGTCGGCGCGGAAGCCCAAATTGATGCCGGTTGATGAGGTCCTCTTGACTGTGGCCACCGTCGCGGACGCCTTGGACTACGCCCATCAACAAGGCGTCGTCCATCGCGACATCAAGCCGGCGAACATCATGATCACGAAGGATCGCGTCGTAAAAGTCATGGACTTCGGTATTGCGAAGATGGCCTCAAGCAGCAAAACACAAACAAATATTGTGATGGGCACGCCGACGTACATGTCACCGGAACAAATCGGAGGCAAGAAAGTGGACGGCCGGTCGGACATTTTTTCACTCGGCATCGTGCTGTTCGAACTCCTCACGGGACAGTTGCCGTTTACTGCTGACAACCTGTCGGCCGTCCTGTTCAGCATTACTCATCATCCACACCCCGCCATTCAGACCGTGAGGCCGGATCTTCCCCCAATGGTCCAAGAAATCGTGGACCGGGCGTTACAGAAAGAATTGCCTCACCGCTACCGGCGCGCAAATGAGTTCGCGGGTGAACTCCGCGCCTGCCTGCAGAGTCTCGCAGCCTAAAGGAGGCCTCGTCTGGCACTCGAACAATTGCATAGCGCCAAATCCGATACCGGGCTCAAGCGGCCTCACAACGAGGATCGCTTTGTGGCCGACCCTCCGCTCGGACTCTATGCCGTCTGTGACGGCATGGGCGGCGGCAACGCAGGCGAGATCGCCAGCGCCCTCGCGGTCAAGGCGATTCAGGATCATCTCACTGAGGCAGCCCTGAACGCAGGCCTTCCGCTGATCGGCCCCTGCGATGCCACGGTGTCCGTGCCGGCTAACCGTCTAGCCAGCGCGCTTCGCGCAGCGAACGATGCCGTACATCGCGAGTCATGGAGCAGGCCTGACTATGTCGGGATGGGTACCACGGTGGTCGCCGCACTGTTCCATGGAGACGTGCTCGCCATCGCCCATGTCGGAGACAGCCGGCTGTACCTCATTCGAAATGGGACAATCCAAGCCCTCACGACAGATCATTCCTGGGTCGCGGAACAGATCCTCAAGGGGCTGATCACGGAAGAAGAGGCTACACGCTCCCCCCGCAGGAACATCGTCACGAAAGCCCTCGGCGTCGAGAGCACCGTCGATGTGGAACTGACGGAGATTCCGGTCAAGAGCGGCGATACGCTGTTGCTCTGCTCAGATGGGCTGACCCGTGATGTCCACCCGAACGATATTCTTCATATCCTCAGTGGATCGGAAGACCTCACCACCATGTCCGATCGTCTCATTGCCATGGCGAATGAAGCCGGCGGCGACGACAATACGACTGTGGTCCTCGTGACGCTGCGGGATGAGCTCCAAACAAGTCGATGGGGGCGGCTGAAAAAACGATTTGCCGCGTAACCCACCACAGGACCTAGCCCGCATTATTCACGAGAGTTCGTGACGAAACTGCCGAGACGCCAAGCGAGACGGGCGCACGGAGCTGCGAGGAAGGGAGGGCATACTTGAAACAGTATGTCGACCGACTGAGCAGCGAGCCCACCCGCCGTCAGGCTTGTCGCAGCGGCGTATCGGCGGTTGCAGTAGAAGTCTTCGTGAATAATGCGGGCTATGCATAGGAGAGAGCAGTATGTCGAAAACGTTGCCACAACCAGCTACCCTGCTCGTCAAACTTCACGGGCACGACTCGCGACAGGTCGAACTGACCGATGAGATATTCACGATCGGTCGGAAAGCCGACAATGCCCTTGTGATCGAGGATCCCGCCGTCTCAGGGCATCATGCACGGATCGTAAAGGTCCAAGCCGTCTTCTTTCTCGAAGACCTGATGAGCACCAACGGCACTGCCATCAATGGCAAATCGATCACGCGGCACCAACTTCGTGACACGGATGTGATCACGATAGGCCAACATCGACTGGTCTTCCAAGAAGATACGCCGGCCAGCACGGCGCCGTCGGCCCCGTTTGTCGATCTGGATCGAACCATGATGATCAAAGGAGCAGGCCCTGCACCCGACAGACTCCTGCTCACCGCTAAGGTCCTGGTTGTTGCCGGGAAAACCGATGAGTCGGAATACCCGCTCACGAAACAAGTAAATCTCATCGGGGCACGAGACGGAGCGCTCATCCGATTGACCGGCTGGTTTGCCCCCAAATCTGCGGCGACGATCGCCCGGCGAGGCAACAGCTACTCCATCAGCCCTTCTCAGGGCGCGAAGTTTCTGCTCGTCAACGGCATGGAAGTTGGGGGACAACAGGACTTGAAGGATGGGGACCAGATCGAGGTGGCAGGCGTGACGCTGACGTTCTGCATTTCCTCAGGAACCAAGAACTCTGCTCGCTAATCCCCTCCCGGCTATTGAACCTAAAAACGGCAGTCCACGTGTCAGGTCGCCGCAGTTTTAGGGGTCGGCA
>JAKDNQ010000450.1 GCA_030456405.1 Nitrospira sp. | reverse complement strand
CTACAGTATGATCTCCCGAATGCGATGATTGAATGTATCGGCCACGAATAGATGTCCTGCTCGATCCAACACGATTCCAAACGGGTAGCTCAAACCGGCTTCGAGAGCTGCGCCCCCATCGCCACTATAACCAGCCACACCCACACCGGCGATGCGCTCGATACGCCCAGTGATTCGATCCCATCGACGCACCAGATGGTTATCTGAGTCAGTCACGTAGAGATTGCCCCCATCATCCAGCGCAATCCCCGATGGCCGAGAGAGACTGGCATTGGGCGGTTCATCCAACCCTTGATATCGATACTCTCCACCGTTCCCTGCCGCAGTTCGCATCAGACCAGTGACAGGATCGACCGCGCGAATCCTTCCGTTGAAGCAATCGGCAATATACAATGTACCATCCGACGCCAACGCCAATCCGCTGGGGCCGGCCAGATCGGTCTCTGTCGCAGTCAAACCCTCTCCATTATACGCTGCTGTTCCTGTCCCTGCGACCGTATGAATCATTCCCGTGGCCAAATCTACCGCCCTTACGCGGTTGTTGCTCTGATCAGCGATGTAGAGGATACCGTCGTCGCTCAACGCGAGCGCAGCTGGCTCGTTCAACCCGGCCTCCACGGCCAATCCTCCATCACCAACATACCGAGGCTTCCCCAGGCCGGCCACTGTTGTGATCACCCCTGTCACCGCATCCACACGCCGCACCCGGTGGTTCAGTGTGTCTGCAATATAGAGATGCCCCGCCCGATCGACCACTATTGCTGTGGGAAAATTCAGTAGTGCTTGATCAGCGGGTCCACCATCACCACTAAAGTGCATAGCCAGCGCTGTACTGGCCGCAACATATCGCACGGTCCCACTCAGGTCGGCCTGTTGGGTCACGGCGCGCAAGCCGACCTTGCTGGTTTCTGGGGCAAGAGGGTCTTCATCGCCCTCCTCAGCCGTCGAAGCGGATGGAACGGGTGTCGCTCCTGTGTCAAACGCCTGGATACGTCCCGCAATCGTCGTGATACGGTGGGTCGTCCGATCAACCTTTCGAACGACGTGGTTCTCCGAGTCGGCAATGAAGAGGTTCCCCTTTGCGTCGAGAGTCAGACTCTTTGGCTCATTCAGACAGGCCGCGGACGCTACCGCTCCATCACCGGACCAGCCTGAGGCTCCGGCACCGGCGATGGTCCGGATCAATCCGGCTTTGAGGTCGGTCTTCATCTCTATCGAAAATCTCGCTTAGTTCAGATTTCGCAGGATGGCCTCGCCCATTTCCGTTGTGCTGACCAGGCGAGTACCAAGGCTGTGAATATCTTTCGTGCGATAACCGAGATCGAGCGTTTTTACAATCGCCTGCCCGATGGTTTCCGCTTCGTTGTCCAACTTGAACCCATAGGACAGCATCATCGCCGCCGAAGCGATCGTCGCAATAGGATTCGCCACATTCTTTCCGGCAATGTCCGGCGCGCTGCCATGGATCGGCTCGAACAATCCCACCTGCGCGCCGATGCTGGCCGACGGCAACATACCGATGGACCCGGTCAACATCGCGGCTTCGTCGCTCAGAATATCGCCGAATATATTATTGCAGAGCATCACATCGAACTGTCGCGGGTTGCGCACGAGTTGCATCGCCGCGTTATCGACATAGATATGATTCAACTCTATGTCCGGATAGTTTTTGTGAACGTCCGTCACCACACGACGCCAGAGCTCGGATGATTCCAGCACATTGGCTTTGTCGACGGACATCACTTTTTTCCGGCGCGTTCTCGCCGCCTCGAATGCCACGATCGCAATGCGTTGGATTTCTTCAGTCGTATAGACCTCCGTGTTGACGCCTCGCTCGCTCCCATTCGGCAGTTTCTCAATCCCCTTGGGCTTCCCGAAATAAATGCCGCCGGTCAGTTCACGAACGACGAGGATGTCGATGCCCTCAATCACTTCGCGTTTCAACGTGGAGGCATCGGCCAACATCGGATAGAGCTTCGCCGGGCGTAAATTCGCGTAGAGCCCGAGGTGTTCTCGCAAGCCCAGCAGCGCACGCTCTGGACGCAGGCTATATTCTAGCCCCTCCCACTTAGGACCACCGACCGCGCCGAGCAGGACCGCGTGGCTCTGTTTAGCCAGGGTCAACGTTTCTTGAGGAAGCGGAACGCCTACTTTGTCGATGGCCTGCCCACCGACATCGCCGGGCAGAAAGTCGAATGTATGACCGAACTTCTCAGCCACAGCCTTCAGCACCTTTACCGCTTCAGGAACGATTTCACGCCCTACTCCATCACCAGCCAATACGGCAATCTTTGCGTTCACAGGCCATTCTCCCTCGTTGTGAGTCGTGACAACATCAGCGTCTATTCCAACACGTCTTCATCCTCCGGCCGCCAAGCAGGATCGACCAGGCAGAGGAACTCGATATCAATAGACCCAACATTATCCAGAGACTGTGTGCCTCCAGGGGGCACATAGACGACGGAACCGGGCTCCACCGCGACGACTGCGCCATCGACGGTCAATCGCCCACGTCCTGCAATAATGTAGTAGACCTCTGAGGACGCGAGCCGGTGCTTTTTCGACCGAGCGCCGGGAGCCAAAACCCCATGCGCCATGCTATACCCAAGCGCAAGCGGTTGTTTCGCCGGATGCAG
>JAKDNQ010000449.1 GCA_030456405.1 Nitrospira sp. | reverse complement strand
CGGGCGCCTTTCGCATGATCCTTCGCAAATTCATGATCCTCACGCACATCGAGAAAGTGCAGCGCCTCACCACTATCGAGGCGAGCCTTCGCCTGTGCCACCGTACACTCCTTGACACGCCCTCTTGTCTCATTGATCAACTTGATGAATCCAGGGTTATGTTTCATTTTCGCTCCCTTCTCTGTATGGCTTCAAAATAACGCTGTTTGCGCGAATCCGGGCCTACGAAAAGTATGAGGAACCGCCACTTCGTGCACCGCCGACAATCCTACCTTGCGTCGGGAGACTTCGAACAACTGTTCGATCATGGTCCAATAGGAGCCTGTGCCACAGTGGCGTTCGAAGAAGGCGCTCTCGCTAATCGCCCCGCCGCGCACATCCCGAATCCGATTCGTGATTTTGGCGATTCGATCTGGAAAGGCCACAGCCATTCGCTCCATAAACACCGGCTCCACAGGGCCAGACAGACGCAAGAGCGTCGCCACCGCCTCCACTGCCCCCGCTTGTTCCGCTCGGGCCAATAGGTCAGGCACATCCTCATCATTGAGACCTGGAATAATTGGAGACAACGAGATGCCGGTGGGAATCCCGGCGCTTGCCAATGTCGCCATCGCTTCAAAGCGTTTCCGGCTGGAAGGTGCATGGGGTTCAACCTTGCGCGCGACCTCATCATCTGAAAACGGAATGCTGAAATACACGTGAACCGACGCCTCCTGCTGCAACCGACGCAGCACGTCTAGGTCTCGCAGTACCAACAGCCCTTTTGTGATAATCCCGACCGGATTTCGATATTCAGCACAGACCTCCAGGCAGGCCCGCGTCAACTCCAGCGAAGCTTCCAATGGCTGGTAACAGTCGGTGTTCCCCGAGAACAGAATCAATTCGCCCTTCCATGAAGGTTTCTCGAACGTCCGGCGGAGCAACGCCGCGGCCTCCCGCTTTACGACGATCTTGGACTCGAAATCCGTTCCAGCACCGAATCCCCAATACTCATGCGTGGGTCTGGCGTAGCAATAGGCACAGGCGTGGAAACAACCCCGATAAGGGTTGAGGCTCCATCGAAACGGCAAATCGGGACTCTCGTTCTGACTGAGTATGTCACGGGTCGCATCTTCAAACATTTGCAACCGCACATGGGGAGCAGCCTCCAAAAGATCTCGGTGCTGTGATTCAAACGGGTTAGGTGGATTCATCACCGTGCGCATTTGGATATGGTCCTCGATCCACCCGCTTCTGTCAACGGTAAATCCCTGCGTGCCAGAAGGAATGTCATGGCTTGATTGATTGACTAACCCCTACCTCGATGCTAAATTCCAGCCGCTTTCTGGAACATGTGACTATGTACGATCTCCGCGCACTCCGCGATAATTTCGACGCCATCCGGGAACAGCTTGGCCACCGTGGCGCCGACGTCCCATGGGATAGGTTTCGCACGCTGATCGAACAACGTCGGACCTTGACCAACCAGGTCGAGCAACTTCGCCATGAACTGAAGAAAGGATCGGATGAGGTTGCCAAGTTAAAGCAAGAGAACCAGTCGGCGGATGCTTCCATGGCGGCCATGAAGGACATCGGCAAGCGGATCAAAACGATCGAAGACGAACTACGGGCTATTGAAGAGACCCTGACTGACCTGAATCTCCGTATCCCGAATCTTCCACATGCGTCGGTCCCGGCGGGAAAAGATGCGGGCGACAACAAGGAAACGCGGCGGTGGGGATCTCCTCCCGCATTGCGTACACCGGCCAAGAGCCATTGGGAGATCGGCGAAACCCTCGGCATTCTAGACTTCGACCGCGCGGCAAAAATCTCAGGCGCGCGGTTTGCCGTTATGATGGGAATCGGCGCGCGACTCGAACGAGCCCTCATCAACTATATGCTCGACCTTCACACGACACAGCACGGCTATCGGGAAGTCCTGCCGCCATTCCTGGTCAATCGATCGAGCATGACTGCGACCGGCCAGTTACCCAAGTTCGAAGACGATAGCTTTCGCCTGCGGGACGAGGACTATTTTTTGATTCCGACTGCCGAAGTGCCGGTGACGAATCTCCACCGCGACGAGATATTCACTGAGAGTGCCCTGCCGATCAGGTATACCGCCTACACCCCCTGTTTTCGCCGCGAGGCGGGATCCTATGGAAAGGACACCAGAGGACTCATTCGCCTCCACCAATTCAACAAAGTGGAGTTGGTTTCGTTTGCAAAGCCTGACCAGTCGTATGAAGAACTGGAGCGGTTGACCAGTCATGCCGAAGCGATCTTGCAGGGCCTAGGACTTCATTACCGAGTCGTCACCCTCTGCACCGGCGATATGGGATTCTCTGCGGCAAAGACCTACGACATCGAAGTGTGGCTCCCTTCTCAAAGCGACTATCGCGAGATCTCCTCCTGCAGCAATTTTGAAGGATTTCAGGCCAGACGGGCCGGCATTCGCTATAGGGACGCAGCTGGGAAGAAGGGGCAGAAAACAGAGTTTGTTCATACCCTCAATGGATCTGGGCTGGCCGTCGGCCGTACGCTCGTGGCCATCCTCGAAAACTACCAGCAACCGGACGGAAGCGTCACGATACCGGATGTATTGCAGCATTACATGGGTGGAATGGAACGGATCAAGAAAGAATGAGATACTTAAA
>JAKDNQ010000108.1 GCA_030456405.1 Nitrospira sp. | reverse complement strand
CCGACTTGCGCCATTCGTTCGTCGCTCAACGTCGCCATGAGGGCGCCAATGCGGCCTTTGGAAACGGTCTGGATGTGATCGAGGTTGATGGCACTCACTTTCGGCACGCCGTCCGTTTCGGTAAGGGACACTTCCGAAGGAATGTCGCGGATGGTGGTTGTCAGAGGCGCCACCGTGACTTCGCCGAGCACCTCGATGGCCGAGTCACGGGTCAGGATGAGGACGGGCCGTTTTTTGTCGGGGTGGGAGAACGCATACCATCGCACCTCACCTCGTCGCATCACGGTTCCCACACCTGTTCCCGTTCCCAGACGTCGAATTCCCCTCGCTGCACCGGCTTCTTCACATACCCATCCCGATGCTTCCGCTCGAGTTCCTGCGTGCGGAGGCGCCGAAGCGCTGAGCGCAGGGCCTCACGCGCGAAGGCCGATCGCGTGGTCTTGAGGGATTTGGCCGCGCGGTCAACCGCCGTCACGAGTTCGTCTTCAAGAGTCATCTGGACTGTTCTCATGGTCACCTGAGGATTATAGCTATGATGATCCACATATCTATCGCCGTTTCGAGAAAAAAGCAACCGGTGAGCCCCTTGAGTTGTATCACCCAGGCCTTCCGGCCTGACGAGACAGGATCTCGATGACGGAGACCGGAGGCTTCACCATCTGGCTCACCGGCCTGCCCGGTGCGGGGAAGACCACGCTGGTGCGCTCGCTCGCGGGACACTTACAAGAACAAGGCCGGTCGGTCGAACTGCTCGACGGCGACGAGCTGCGCCGGTCGCTCACGAAGGATCACCGCGCGCGGATTCGATCCTCGGTCAGATTCGGATAATTCGCTTTGAGCGACGGCTGATCCGAGCCCGCTGCCAAGAGATCAAGCACGAAATCCACGGAGAGGTGTGTTCCCTTGAGGGTCGGTTTCCCGGTCAACATGGCGGGATCGGGCACGACGTAATCCTTCCAATTGATGGTTGCCATGGCTGCTCCTCCCGTCGGCCCGAATCCGATGTGACACATCCTAGCTAGTGCCCTGAGGCACCGAGGAGGTCAAGCATGCGAGCCGGACTTGGCTGATGCGTGAGAGGCCTGCCGAAAAGCGACGACCTTGACTTTCCCACTCCCACCCTTCATACTTGATACCGCTTCTCAATATCAGATATATTCGCTCACGGATCAGCCCCCGAGTCAGGATCGCACGTGGCCCACGAAATTCCAGCGGAGCGGTTTTCTCTTTTCCGGGAGTATTACGACGAACTCGTCCGGTACCTGACGGTCAAGTTGCGGTCGCGCGACTCCGCGATGGACGTTGCGCAGGAAACGTTTCTTCGCGTGCTCACGCAGGGCTCGTCGGCTCCGATCGACCGGCCGCGAGCCTTTCTCTATAAGACCGCGTTCAATCTTACGGTCGATCTGTTCCGGCAGCGGCAGCGGCGAGCCGAGGAGTCGTTGGATGCGGACCACGTCCAGTCCGCCCTCATCGCCCCGCCGGAGCAGGAAACCGTGGCCATGGCCAAGGAACAGGTCAGTCTCCTCTACGATGCCCTCATGGAGCTCCCCCCTCGCTGTCGCCAAGTGTTTCTCCTCCACAAATTCAAAGAACGCTCCCATGCTGAGATTGCAGCGCATCTCGACATCTCGATCAGCATGGTGGAAAAGCACATCATCAAAGCGACAGCCTTCTGTCGAGAACGCTTCACGGATATCTGACTTAGGGACTGGCTCCGTCGTCTGCGACGGTGCCTGTCCCGGTTCGGACGGGGACAGACACCACGCGCATACGCGGGGAAGGGTGTCAGTCCCCCGGTGCGTTACCCAACCGCTGGCGTTTCACGCTTCACGATCGACGACTAGCTGGTTGCGAAAAAACTCTCGTCACTCCCGCGAATGCGGGAGTCCAGAAAATTCTCCTTCAATATTCTCAATGAATTCCTGGATTCCCGCTTACGCGGGAATGACAGAAACATCGTTTCACCGGGTTTTCCCGCAGCCTACTAGAAGTTCCTACCTGCGGGCGGCGCCGCTCTTGTTCGTCTCATCCTCATAGAGCTATGATCGATCAAGACGCATGACGCAACAGAATCCCACTGCCCCATCCGGTTCCTTGCGGGAACAAGCGGTCCGCTGGATTGTGCGGCTCCATTCCGGTTCAGCCACGAGCGACGATCGCCGGGAGTTCGACACCTGGTTGGCGTCCAGTCCGGAGCATCGCCGGGAATTCGATGCAGTATCCCGGATGTGGGGGGTCTTGGACGACGCGCAACCGTTGTTGCAATCGGAAATCCAGAAGGCGGAGGATCTCTGGGCCGACCACGATGCGAGTCGCCGGCCGGCATCTCGATGGTCGTGGTGGAGATGGGGGCAAGCCGCAACCGCCGCGACCGCTCTCCTTCTCTTGCTCGTGACCGGCTGGTGGTGGACCGGTCTTCCTGAGACCATCCTGTACGAAACAGCGAAAGGCGCACAACGGCAAGTGACCTTGGCGGACGGCTCCACCGTCTCGTTGAACACGGACACGAGACTCGCGGTGGAGTTTTCCCGCCATGAGCGGTCGATCCGGTTGGAGCGCGGCGAGGCCTGGTTCACGGTCTCGCGCGACGAGAAGCGTCCGTTCAGCGTGCAGGTCGCCAACGGGACCGTTCGCGACATCGGCACGCAGTTCATCGTCAACAAATCTTCCAATGATGTGCGCGTCTCGGTCTGGGAAGGCGTCGTCGAAGTGGATGCCCATGCGTCCGATGCCCCAGGCCTCGCCTCGCAACCGGTCAGACTGCACAGTGGCCAACAGCTCTCCTACGGCGCAGACGGCCTCATGTCCGAGATCGAAGCCTTCGATCGGAATCGCGCCGGGAGTTGGAAAGAGGGCAAGCTGGTCTTCCGGTCGCAACCGCTCAAACAGGTCCTGGCGGAGATCGCCCGCTACCGGACGGAAGACATCAGACTGCTCGATCCGAGCCTGGAAGAGTTTCCAGTGAGCGGCGTCTTCAATATCCAAGACCTCGATCACGTCGTCGAAACCCTGCAAGCTTCGCTGCCGATCAGCGCGCGGCTGGTCCGAGACAATCTGATCCTCATCGAACGGGTGCCGGCCTCCAAGTCACGCCCTTAGATCCTGAGTTCCAAGTTTCAAGTTTAAAAGTTTCAAGTTGGGGATAAATCCGGATTCCGCAGTTGATCACTGTCCTTCTCGTCATTCCCGCATGTTTCAAGCGGGAATCCAGGAAATTTGGAACGACTGGATGCCCGCCTTCGCGGGCATGACCATGCCTCTGTCAGACCTGGGATAAAAACTTCTCGCGCGACATGAGGGTTCCGGCCCTTGCCGTCGTCCTACTCCTCATATGTCACGCTCCGTCTATCGCCTTCGCGCATGAGCAGGCGACCCTGACGAGACTCACGCAAACCCAAAAAGGAGAATGGTCTCAATGGCGCACCAGCAGCGCACTCATACTCACTTCACCGTGGCAAATCGGGCTGCAGCGGCTCGCGTGCAAGCGGCGCTCTCGGCGGCGACCGCTGAACAGGTCGGCGCTACGCGACAACGTTTTGTGTGGAGCTTCCTCGCGAGCCTGTCCGCCTTGGCCTTGAGCGTCTATCACCCTGGCGTGCCGGCCGATGTCCGAGCGGAGGATTGGAAACCGACCCCCCGCGAGCCGGAACAGGACCGCGATCCGTTCGGGACGAAAACCAACCAGCGGACAGGCTGGCGCCCGAACGGGAAATCGGACCTTCATCGCCATCCTGCCCCCCGTATCCGGTTGGTGGCGAACGAGGAGCCGCAAGGGGGTTCGAAGCAACGGTTCGATATCCCGGCGGGAGAGTTGGAGGGTGCGCTCATCGAATTTTCCAGGCACACTGGTGTTCAGTCGCTGTACCCGTCCGAGCTTGTCGCAGGCCGTCGGACCCAGGGCGTGCAGGGCGACTATACGCCGGAAGGGGCGCTCCAGGGGATTTTGACCGGAACCGGCTTATGGTTTCTGTTTTCCAACCCCGGCACGGTCACGCTCCAACAGGCGGACCAGCCAGGAGCCGTCAGACCGGACGCACCATCGGCGGGTCTTGCCGACGAGCCGAAGCCGATCAAGATCAAGGAGATTGTCGTCAAAGAAGTCCGGGAACGGCCGAGCTGGACCACGCCGGTGGATGGCTACAAGGCCGACACTTCATCGTCGGTTACGCGCAGCAACATGGCCATCGAGGAGATTCCGACCTCGATCGGCGTCGTCACGCGGGATATCATCAAAGACACCTTGTCCCGCACGCAGGGCGACGCGTTCGAAGCTGTCAGCGGCGTATCGCGCTCCAGCGCCACAATGTCGCGAAGTGAAGCGATCGATATCCGAGGATTCAATGCGTGTAACTTTAACGGCAGCTTTAACGGCATGAAGGTCAATGGCTTGCCGACCGATTGCCTCTTCGCCCCGGATTGGGGCATCGTCGAACGGTATGAAGTCATCAAGGGTCCCGCCTCCATCATCGGCGGCGCCGCCACTCCGGGCGGTGTCATTAACCGCATCACGAAGACCCCGCAACGGCTTAATTTTGCGAAGGTCGAGTCCAACATCGGCTCCTATGGCTTGTATCGGGGCCTGATCGATGCCAACGGCGTTCTCCCGATCAATGACAACGTCCGTGGCCGTTTGGTCTTCGCCGTCGAAGAAGGCGGCAACTTCGTCGACTTCACGCCGGTTCGGCAATATACCGTCCACCCATCCGTCGAGTTCGACTTGTTCAAAGGCGCCGGCAAGTTGCTGCTGGTCGGCACCTATCAAACATTCAAGGGCGCCAGCTATCCCGGTTGGCCGCTCACGAGCGATGGGAAGATGCTCAACGTGCCGCGCACGCGTAACGTCGGCGGCGGCGCCAACGCAGGCGCCCATACCAACTTTAAGGGCTATGAGGGCGAAGCGCATTACGACCATCAGTTCATTCACGGCATCAAGCTCACCGCCAAGGGCAAGTACCAGAAGTCCAAGCTGACCGACAATAGCATCTATCCCTATACCTATCCCTATAACAGCGGGATTTCCCCGAGTGGCGACACCTACCTCAGCAATGCCTTTCGCAAAATCCGTTTCGAGACCTATGCGGGCGAGTTGTTTCTCAGCAAGGAGTTCAATCTTTTGGGGCAGAAGCACGAGATCCTGGCCGGCGCCGACTATCGCGACATGACGCAGAACCTACTTACCGCCTTTCCATTTCTGCCGGTAGACGGACCGCCGTTCTTTATCGACAACGTGTTCAACCCGAGGAACAGCATCCCCGTGTTGTCCGATGCAGTCTTGACCAGCTTGGGGCTGCCCCGTGTCATCACGAACTTGAAACAGACCGGCGTATTCGGGCAGACCGTCATCCGTCCCTTCGAGCGGCTGACGCTCGTGCTGGCGGGGCGGCACGACAACGCGGACGTGTCAACAACCGATTCGCCCGGTCGAACGGACTCCGCCTTGACCGGCCGGGCCGGCGCGACCGTGAAAGTGACCCCCTGGATGAACGTCTATGGCGGTGTCCAGCAGTCCTTCGCCCCTCAACCGTTCGCGCTCAATCGCACTGGAGTCTTGGAGCCGGAGACCGGCATCAATTATGAGCTCGGCGCCAAGCTCAACTTGTTCGAGGACCGGCTCCTGCTCACGACCGCCCTGTTTCGCACCTATCGCCGCAATGTCGCGACGCTCGATCCAACGGACCCTCGATTTTCCGTCGCGGTCGGCGAGCAGCGCCATCAGGGCGTGGAATTCGATGTGAACGGGCAACCGATTCCCGGTCTGAAGCTGAATGCCAACTTCTTCTACCTGGATGCCGTGATTACCGAAGACAACGACCCGGTGTTTGTCGGCGCCTATCCGACTCAGGTTCCGCGTAACTATACGGGGCGCGTCTTCGCCAACTATCAGCTCCAGTCCGGCCCTCTGCAAGGGTTCGGCTTCGGGGGCGGCGTCTATTTCCAAGGAGGGTATGAATTGACGTTCCCCAATGCGATCAAGACCGACGCCTATGAACGGGTGGATGCGCTGCTCTTCTACCGTGGCAACGAACGGTACGATCTGAGCGTCAACATCCGCAACGTGCTCAACGCCAAATATATCGAGATCCCGCGCTTTATTGACTTCGGCAACGGCTTCGGCGCGCCGATCACCGCCATCGCGTCGCTCCGGATATTTTTCTGAGGGGACTGACTCCCCGAGCCTGTCCCTCGACTCCGCTCTGGAAAGATGAGGAGCTGTGTGCTTACGACAAGGGAGTAAATGCGCAGTGCAATCGGTGCGCAGCTCGCAGAAGGGGCTTATCCAATGTCCAGATCGTGACCTGTTCCAAAAGCGCTGAGGCCAGTAAATGAACATCCACCCATCCAAGTCCCTGGCCGAACAACCGGTGCGCGTCTACGAACGTCAAGATCTCATCGAAATCGAGTCGTGGTGTGTCGGGTAAGAGTTGCAATGACTGCAGCACGTCAGAACGTCGAGTGAGGTATCCGCAGGCCAGTTCGCCGATGACCAAGGGATGACACAGCACGAGATCCTGTTCAAGCAACTGGCGCAACTGGGGAGAGTCGTGCCGCAAATGCTGGATCCACACGGACGTGTCGACCAGGCTCGGCATCGTCAGGCCGACCGGCGCCGGCGGATCGGTTTCACATGCGGGTCGCCGCCACCGAGACGAGCCAGTCGCTTAGCTGCTTCGCGAGAAATCAAGGCCCGAAGCCCCAAGTGAATCAGTTGGGTCTTTTCCTGCACGCCGGTCAGATTCGTCGCTTGTTTCAGGAGTTGATCATCGATGTTCAGCGTCGTTCTCATCTGCATCAGTATGCACAGTCCAGGCATCGTGGTCAAGGCAGATGAAGAGGAGCATCATGCTGACTTCACATACGACTGACGAATCCCCGGCTCCCTCGTTCCTGCTGGAATCGGTCAACAATGCGTTGAGGCTGGATGATGCGCCAGCGGCGCGGCGGCTTTGCGAAATGCGGCTGGCCGAGGCGCCCGACGATCCGGATGCTCACCGGTATCTCGGCCACGTATTGATCCTCCTGGGCGAGC
>JAKDNQ010000448.1 GCA_030456405.1 Nitrospira sp. | reverse complement strand
TTTCCATAACCTCGTTGCTCACCTCCGGTATCGTTGCTATACTCGGCCAGCCTAATTAGGAGGACAGAAGCCCATGCATATCAGTGTGGTCGGAACCGGCTATGTTGGGTTAGTAACAGGCGCCTGCTTCTCGGAGTTCGGGGTCAGCGTAACCTGCATGGATACCGACGCCAAACGGATCGCCAGACTTGAGAAAGGCGATGTGCCGTTCTACGAACCGGGAATCACAGAGCTCGTCGCCAAGGGCATTCGAGAGAACCGGATCAGTTTTACCACCGACATCGCCAAAGCCGTCGACAAAGCTCTCGTAATCTTCATCGCGGTTGGAACTCCCCCGCGGCCTGATGGATCGGCCGATCTCTCATACGTAGAAGAAGTCGGCCGCGGCATCGCCAAAACCATGACTGGGTACAAGGTCATCGTCACCAAGTCGACCGTCCCGGTAGGAACCGGGGAAAAGCTGCGTGAAGTGATCAACGCCAATCAATCGGGCAAGTTCCGCTTCGACATTGTCTCCAACCCAGAATTTCTTCGTGAAGGATCCGCTATCGAAGACTTCTTGCGGCCGAACCGGGTCGTCATCGGCGCCGACAGCGAGCAGGCGGTTGCGATCATGAAAGATCTTTACCGTCCGCTGTATCTCATCGAAACTCCGTTCGTTGTGACCGACATCCCGACTGCCGAGATGATCAAGTACGCCTCCAACGCCTTCCTCGCCACCAAAATTTCATTCATCAACGAAATCGCGACGGTCTGCGAGCAGGTGGGCGCCAATGTGCAGATGGTGGCGAAGGGAATGGGGCTCGACAATCGGATTGGATCGAAGTTTCTCCACGCAGGCCCGGGGTTTGGTGGATCGTGCTTTCCAAAAGATCTGGCAGCCCTCGTACAAACGGGAGAACGAGTCGGCTATCCCATGCAAATCGCAGGCGCCGCCGCCCTCATCAACGAACAGCAACGGGGCCGGATGATTGAAAAGATCACGAAAGAAATCGGAGGACTCAAGGGAAAGACGTTCGCGATGTTGGGACTGTCATTCAAACCCAATACGAACGACCTGCGGGATGCGCCGGCACTGGCGATCGCGCAAGAACTCATAAAACAGGGCGCCACGGTTCGCGCCTATGATCCCGCCGCGCTCGAGGAAGCCTGTCAGACTGTTTCGGGCCTCGTTCCCTGTAAAGACGCCTATGATGCGGCGCAGGGCGCAGACGCGCTCATCCTCATGACCGAATGGAACCAGTTCCGAACCCTCGATTTCGACAGACTGAAAACCGCATTGCGCCAGCCGATCTTCTTCGACTTGCGCAATGTCTATGAATCAGACCGGGTTGCAGCCTTTGGCTTCCGTCACATTTCGGTCGGGAGGCCTAATAAAGCTCCTTCCTAGCCCCATAATTCATGACGGTTCGTCGCGAAAACCCGTTCCTCGTGAAGCGTATCTCGTATCTCGCATGCGACGATACAGACACACTCCTTCCGTCCCGAGCTTCACGAATCACGCTTCACGTCTTCTCAATACGAATCCGCATTCATCCCACCGCGCACACACCAGTTGGCGTCCACGAAGCCAAAGCCGACGCCTATCTACTATGCGAAGGCGGCTGTTGCGAACTCATGATTGACAGACGGTGTGGTATCGAATACGATACCAACAATGCCTGTCCAACACATCGTGATTGACACCAACGTCTTGGTCTCGGCTCTGCGGTCACAATATGGCGCATCCTACAAACTCTTGTCGCTCCTGGGGAGCGGCAAATTCGACATCGACCTTTCGGTCCCACTCCTGTTCGAGTACGAAGATGCCGGAAAACGGCTCGTTGGAAAAAAGGGTGGTTTGAAATCCCGTGATATCGATGACATCCTGGATTACGTTTGCTCGGTCGCTCATCGAAGGACTGTCTACTACCTGTGGCGGCCGTTTTTGAGAGATCCGAAAGATGACATGGTCTTGGAGTTGGCCGTCGCGGCGGGCTGCGACATCATCGTCACCTACAACAAGGATGATTTTGACGGTGTCGAGCAATTTGGTATTCGCGTGATGACCGCGCAAGAATTCCTCCAGAAGATAGGAGAATTGCCATGAGTACGATTAGCCTTCGCCTACCCGACTCACTTCACAAGCACGTCCGCAAACTGGCTGAACAAGAGAGCGTGTCGATCAATCAACTGATTACGCTGGCTCTGGCCGAGAAACTCTCGGCGCTCACGACCGAAGAGTATCTCGACACACGCGCCGAGCGCGGGAACCGCAAGAGATTCGAGCGAGCGATGGCGAGAGTGCCTAAAGTGAAACCGGGTGCGCATGACCGGCTTCCGGCATAGGAGAATGGGAGACAGTGCCGGTTGTTGCGCGAAGCCTCTCCCTCCCCTCCTGACAAAGGAGTGGAAACAACGGAAAGCAGGGGACCTAGGCCCCCTGCACCCCCCAATGATCACATGATTCGAATCACCCAAATCTCAATACACACTCTCTTGCATCCCACCGCGCACGCACCAGGAGAATGCCTTCAGGATCTTATCGGTGAGCTGCACGGAGAGGGAGCTATCTTCGAAGGACACGCCGAACGCGGAGGTCGGATTGACTGCAACCGTCGTTGCCGACCAGTAGATGGCCGGCCTGACGTTGGTAAAGG
>JAKDNQ010000447.1 GCA_030456405.1 Nitrospira sp. | reverse complement strand
GGATAACACCCACTGCGTCGTCATGACGTAGCGTTTCCACCCTTCAGTACCGGCCTCCTTAGCCTGAGAGGCAAAGCCGTACTGCTCCGACATGCTTTCAAGATTCGACTTAAGATCCCGCCAGGCTTTGACCAGAAGTCCAAGCGCCAACAGCGTGGCGAGTCCCCTCAGAATTTCTGTCGGCCACAGGCTGACTCCCTCCAACCAATAAAAAGGTTCGCCCTGGTCGTGATTCTTCAGGACCATATCGAGCGCAAATCGGTCGACGAAGAACGCGAGGCCGAGCGCGCATAAAGCACTGAGCACGAGAATCCCTGAGTGCGCCGTCAACCATCGGTTGGACGTCGGCTTGGTCCATAAGAGGCCGAGCCCGATCACATAGATCAAGCCGATGCTTCCGTATATCACGCCGGATTGGGGTCGCCGGCCATTCGTTTGGGGCGATTCTTCAGAGAGGTCCACGCGGGGCGCATGCAGGGTCCAGCCCTGTTCAACCGCGCCGACCGTGACATCGATCGCGCCGCGCCGACCGACCTCGTACAAGCGAGGAGGCTCAACTGCGCTGAACCACACATTGTCGGCCGTCAAGTTAGCCTTGTACCCGCAGGGTGGTAGAGCCGTTCCAGTCCGCGAATTCCGCTGGCTGGTGTCGCTGGGCGGGCAGGTGGCCAGCGGCCTGACATGCTCCACGGCCTGGAGTGTGGCGAGGTACGCAGACGTTTGATAGCTGCTTCGGAAGGGGGGTACGTCGCGCTGCAACATGCCGTACAATTCCAAGCCATAGTGGGAGGCAGTCACGAGATTTCTCGTCCAGCGATACTCGTCTGCATAGACCAGCCTGCTGTCGAGATCGGTGGTAAAGAACACCGCGCCGGGAAACCGGTCGCGCATCGCTTGGAGGATGAGAAGCGCATCGTACGGATCGCTGCCGAGGATCCCGATGGCGGCGACCGGATTCTGGTTGTTATTCCCCTCTGCCATTTCGGCCATATCCCGCTCGATGCGGGCTGCCAGCCGTTGCGCGTAATCGAATTGGCTCGTGCCAACGGGCCGCTCGAGCACCCTGGTATCGAACAGCGCGTTCTTCATTGCCTTCGATCCGCCCCCTTTGGTGGCGTCCGCCTTCTCTCCACCGAGAATTTCTCCATCGAGCCCGCGAAGGTAGCTGTAACGCCACACGTTCAGGCCCAGTCCCCTCGTCCCTTTCGGGCTTTTCACTTGGAGGTCGACTGCCTGATCGACCGTGGAACATCCCGATCGGATGAGCGCCAAGCGTTCAGCGGGGATGGTTTGATTTTCCACAGCAGACCGATGGGCAACACGATGGCAGACAGCGGCAGTGAATTCGACCGGCAGAACCCGCCCGTAGAACGAATCCCACTCTGAAATGAGAATCACGGCGTCCCGCTCAAACTTCACCCGGCGACGTTCCAGTTCCTGGGTCAAGGCGCTTAAGAGCTGATCGTCTGATCCAATGGTGTGCTTGAGCTCGATACCGGCGCGCAGCAGAATCCAACAGAGTTTCTCCTGATTCAGATCGGACGACACGCACTCAGCGGACTGTGGCGGCTTGGCCGTCACACTCAGCTCCTGCGTCAGAAGCCTTGGCATGGCCGTGGCCCAAGGCGAGTAGAGTTCCACGCGACCGCCGGCGTTCGTCCAAATCAGGTGATCTTCGCGCCCTTGGAGAGTCTGTATGGCCTCCTCGAGCAGGTTCCGGAAGGCCGATGAACTCCGTGGTCCAAGGATCTTAAAGCGCACGTGCCGTTCCCTTTTCAGGTCCAGCAATATCGTGCCGTCACGACTTGTCTGGCAGGCATGACCTCCGATTGCGCTTTCCTGACAGAGGATGGACTGCACCAGTCTTTGCAGGGCGCCGATGGGGTGGTCGCCGGTGATCTCACTGCTGACCCATAGGACAAGCACGCCCTGCGCCCAGGTTTTTTCGGACGAACACATCCGAGGCCCTTCGCGGTACCACTCGTACGGCAGGACTCGGCTCGTGCCGGTTCGGTCCCGCCATTCGACGTAGGAGAGTTGGTCGTCATTTTGCGGGACATAGCAGGCAGTGCCGAGGGCGGAGCCAATCGCGTAACGATCCCGAAGGCGGGTCTCCCTACTCTCCCCGGACGATCCACCTTCCGTGGTAACGAGAAGGACGGTGATGGGCCGCTCCTGGTTCTGGTCGATTTTGTCGTCCAGTTCCTGGCGGATAGTTCTGACCCGATCGACATCATCCCTGACAGCCGACTTGACCTCACCGTCAAATTTCGCCACGCGGCGCGCGGCCTCAAGAGGATCCTCCCACAACCTGGCTCTGGCGATCCCTTCTGAAACTTGCGGCTTGAGCTCGCCGCCCATCAATGGAGGCCTGGTGCTCTTCAAAGGCTGTTGCACCATGACCACGCCGGCGATGGCCAGGCCGATGGTAATGGTTCCGACAATGGCTAATTTTGAATCGACGCTTTTCTTGGCCATGTCTTCTCGGCTCCAATGAAGTGAGGAACCACACGTCCGGCTGGGACGTGCATACCCCCGTCGCTGGGCCACTGTACAACAGATAGTGAGGGTGACTGCAAGGCAGGAATGTACTATGAACTACAACTCACCGAGAGGTGTTTGCCCCAGTTCGGAGGCGGGGCTGCGTAGGC
>JAKDNQ010000020.1 GCA_030456405.1 Nitrospira sp. | reverse complement strand
AAAGAAAGGAATAGAAGATGAAGACGATCCAAAAAACGTTCATGGCATTAGGCGCTTTGCTCATCGCGGCAAACCCCCTCGCGGTGTATGCCGAAGACCTCACCTTGTTGAATGCGTCGTACGATCCGACCAGGGAACTGTATCAGGAATTCAATGCGGCGTTTGCAAAGTATTGGCAGAAGGAAAAAGGCCAAACGATCGCCATCAAACAATCGCATGGAGGGTCGGGCAAGCAGTCGCGCGCCGTCATCGACGGGTTGGAGGCCGACGTCGTCACGCTGGCCCTGGCCTACGATATCGACGCCATCGCAGAGAAAGCCAAGTTGATTCCCGCAAACTGGCAGAGTCGCCTTCCCCACAACAGCTCTCCCTACACCTCGACGATCGTCTTTCTGGTCCGCAAGGGAAATCCCAAAGGCATCAAGGATTGGGAAGACCTCGTGAAACCCGGTGTGGCGATTATTCCCGCGAATCCGAAAACGTCGGGGGCAGCGCGTTGGGCATACTTGTCGGCCTGGGGTTACGCATTGAAAAAAAATGACAACGATGAAACGAAGGCCAAGGATTTTATCGCAAAGTTTTACGCCAACGTGCCGGTGTTTGACACCGGCGCGCGGGGCGCCACCACAACATTTATCGAGCGGAGAATCGGGGACGTGCTGGTCGGGTGGGAAAACGAGGCGTATTTAGCGCTCAAGGAGTTCGGTTCAGGAAGGTTCGAGATCATCACGCCGTCGATCAGTATCCTGGCCGAGCCGACCGTGACGCTTGTGGACAAGGTGGCGAATAAAAAAGGCACTCAGTCTGTGGCTCAAGCGTACTTGGAGTATCTCTATTCCGAGGAAGGCCAAGACATCGCCGGCAAACATTTCTATCGTCCCCGTTCTGAAGCCGCCTTGGCCAAGTATGCCACTCAGTTCTCCACAGTGAGCTTGTTTACGATCGACGAGATCGCCGGCGGGTGGCAAAAGGCGCAGAAGAGGCATTTTGCGGATGGCGGGGTCTTCGATGAAATTTTCACGCCGAAATAATTTGCCGAGTGTGCTGCTGTTCAGTCGGCTGGAACCTATCAACTATAGGAGGACTCGCGATGAATACAGGGATAAAGAATCTCAGATATCGCCTCACAGTTCCCTCATTGATCCTTGGCCTGATTGGACTGAGCGCCTGCTCAATGCTTGCCTCTCCGACCTCCGGAAGCGGTGAGGTTCATGTTGTGAAGATTGAGGAGGGGGTGGCGCCCTCAGTCCTAGATGTGGGGATCGACGACGAAGTCCGATGGGTCAATCACAGGTCGGACGATGTCCGTATCGATTCCCTTGGCGACGCTTTGGACCATGTTTCATGCAAACGAGGCTTCACCAACTGGCTGGCGGGGCAGAAAGAGTCCGCAACGATAGGTCCCAACAAAAGCGCGAGTCTCTGTTTCACGAAAGCGGGAGTGGTCACTTATACCATTCGAATGAAATCTGCGCTGCTCGGCGGAAAGCAGAACGTCGTCCAAGGAGAGGTCAGGGTGAGGAGACATAGAGGCGCCGCGGACACGTACTAGAAGCGGCGAAACAACTCGAGAATCGTCGGTGTCATGTCCCAACCACAGTAATTTACGAGAGGAGCGCGTGATGCGCGCAGTGAAAACACAAGGTAAGGCATTTCACAGCGTCACACGGAAAAAGGTCTCATGAGCCTCCTGTTGAAACAACCCAGCGTCCTTCCCGGATTCGGCCTGACTCTAGGGTTTGCCATTTTTTATTTCAGTCTCATCGTGTTGATTCCTCTCAGTGGACTCTTTGTAAAGACCAGTGCCTTGTCGTGGGGAGAGTTTTGGGACATCATCACCCATCCCCGGGCGATCGCCTCCTACCAACTGACGTTCGGCGCTTCGCTGGCCGGAGCGCTCATTAACGGTTTTTTCGGGTCGATCATTGCCTGGGTGTTGGTCCGGTACCGTTTTCCAGGCCGGTCGCTCGTTGATGCGCTCGTCGACCTTCCCTTTGCCCTGCCGACCGCGGTCGCCGGCATTACGTTGGCCGCAATCTATTCATCGAATGGTTGGATAGGACGTTATCTCGAACCGTTGGGTATCAAGGTGGCCTTCACCCCGCTCGGTGTCCTCGTCGCATTGACTTTCATCGGATTGCCGTTTGTCGTACGTACCGTGCAGCCTGTGCTACAAGATTTGGATAAAGAAGTTGAAGAGGCCGCCACCACACTGGGGGCCGACCGATGGCAAACGTTTCGAGCCGTCATTGTGCCCGAACTCTGGCCGGCCCTTTTAACGGGGATGGCGATGGCATTCGCCCGTGCCGTCGGAGAGTATGGATCAGTCATTTTCATTGCGGGCAATATGCCGCTCAAATCGGAGATCACTCCGCTGCTGATTATGACCAAGTTGGAGCAGTACGACTATTCGGGGGCCACTGCGCTGGGCGTGGTCATGCTTGTGGCATCGTTCGTACTTGCCTTGTCGATCAATCTTCTCCAATGGTGGAGCACCGCTCGCCACATGAATCAATAGGAACCCATGAACTCTGTCAGTATTGCCGCCGATAAGGATCTGCAGTGGAAAGATTCGCTCACCACCGAGCGCCCTCTTGTCCGCCGGCTGCTTATTGCCGCTGCGTTCTTGTACCTCACGCTCTTTCTCTTCGTTCCCCTTGTCGCTATCTTTTCTGAGGCCTTGAAACACGGACTATCCGGTTACGTCGATTCGTTTCTCAATGAGGATGCTCTTGCGGCTATCCGTTTGACGCTCTTGGTAGCAGCCATGGCCGTGCCGCTGAACGCCTTGTTCGGGGTGGCTGCAGCCTGGGCCATCGCCAAGTTCGATTTCGTCGGCAAACAGATTCTGATTACCTTGATTGACATGCCGTTGGCTGTCTCTCCGGTGATCTCCGGACTCATCTATGTGCTGCTGTTCGGTCTCCAAGGTTGGTTGGGTCCCTGGCTCGCGGACCACGACGTTAAGATCCTTTTTGCCTTGCCCGGCATCCTGCTCGCGACGATCTTTGTCACCGTTCCGTTTGTCGCGCGCGAGCTCATTCCGCTGATGCAATCACAAGGGCGGGAGGAAGAGGAAGCGGCCGTCACGCTGGGCGCCTCGGGCTGGCAGATGTTTACGCGCGTCACGCTGCCGAATATCAAATGGAGCCTCCTCTATGGAGTGATCCTGTCCAATGCGCGCGCGATGGGCGAGTTCGGCGCGGTTTCGGTGGTCTCCGGCCATATCCGAGGGCTGACCAATACGATGCCGCTGCATGTCGAAATTCTTTACAACGAGTACAACGCCGTATCCGCGTTCGCTGTGGCATCGCTTTTGACACTGTTGGCCATCGTCACGCTTGCCGTCAAGGCGGTGGTCGAGCGGAGAACGCATTCCCCGATAGTCGTTGCCGATCCTATCGTAAACCTTCAGGCAGGGAGCCTACGATGAGTATTCAGGTGGACCACGTCACGAAACGGTTCGGAACGTTCACGGTATTGAACGATGTCAATCTTCAAGTCGAGGCAGGAGAACTCGTGGCCCTCCTCGGCCCGTCCGGTTGCGGCAAGACGACGTTGCTGAGAATTCTGGCCGGATTGGAACGGCCTGACCAAGGACGTATCTTTCTGCACGGCGCAGAGGTGACGGACCAGCGGATCACTGAACGCCGGGTGGGATTCGTCTTCCAGCATTACGCGCTGTTCCGGCATATGACCGTGGCGGACAATGTCGCTTTTGGACTCACGGTGCAACCTCGAGCCCAACGGCCGCCCGCAGCTCGCATACAGGAGAAGGTCCGAGAACTGCTCACGCTCGTGCAGTTGCAGGCGATGGCCGACCGCTATCCGAACCAGCTTTCAGGAGGACAACGTCAACGCGTGGCCCTGGCCAGAGCGCTGGCCGTGGAACCGAAGCTGCTCCTGCTTGATGAACCCTTTGGCGCATTGGATGCCAAGGTCCGTAAAGAGCTTCGACGTTGGCTCCGTCGGCTCCATGACGAGTTGCATATTACAGGCATTCTTGTCACTCATGACCAGGAAGAGGCCTTAGAAGTGGCCGATCGTGTCGTGGTGATGCGTCAGGGGAATGTCGAGCAGATCGGTACGCCGGATGAAGTGTATGAACGTCCCGCGACTCCTTTCGTGTATCAATTCCTCGGCGATGTCAACGTGTTTCATGGCCGCATTGCTCAAGACCAGCCCACGCATGAAGAAGCGAGCGAACATGAAACGGACGCATCAGGCGAACACGAAGTCACGTTTGTCCGCCCCCATGACCTGGAACTCAGCCTGAGCCGGACCACCACGGCACAGCTCGAAGCCACCGTGAAATTTGTCATCACCGCCGGATCGCGAGTGCATCTCGAGCTGGTGTCGAAGGACTCACCTCAAATCATTTCGGTAGAACTCACCAAAGACCGTTATCGCGAGTTACAGCTTCAACAAGGCGATGCGGTCTTTGTGCACCCGAAACAACTCCATGTATTCAAAATGCCCGTCCCCTTGACTGGGAGGCCGTGATCCGTGTGAATACGCGATTCGCAGATGCGGTCGCCGGACGACAACATTCCGCAATGCGGTAACCGCGACCAGTAGGACCAGTGCCATGAGTATTGAAACATCCCTCCAGATCGTGACCGCGGACCCGCACAGGCTGGCCCTCTCGATCCGCGCCAGCTGCCTGCTTTTTGAAGACCCTGCGTCCAAGGCACTGCTGGAGCGTGTGCAACGGATCGCCCCCAGCGATGCGACGGCCCTCATCATCGGCGAGACCGGCACCGGCAAGGAATTGATTGCGCGCCACATTCATGAACTGAGCGATCGTCGATCCAGGCCATTCGTGGCATTCAATTGCGCCGCGATCAGCGAATCCATGATGGAAAGCGAACTCTTCGGTCATGAGCGCGGCGCCTTTACCGGCGCCGTGACTGCCAAGGCGGGCTGGTTCGAAACCGCGCAGGGCGGGTCGTTGTTTCTAGATGAAATCGGCGATCTGCCGCCGGCGCTTCAATCCAAACTGCTGCGGGTCATCCAAGAACGGGAAGTGGTACGTGTCGGGGCACGCCACTCCATCGCCATCGATGTGCGGTTGATTGCCGCGACAAACGTGAATCTGGATGAAGCAGTGGCGGCCGGGCGGTTTCGCGAGGATCTCTATTACCGGCTCCATGTGGCGCCGGTGCAGCTTCCTCCGCTGCGGGAACGGCCAGGTGATATTCTGCCGTTGGTTCATCACTTTCTGAAACTCTATGGCGCCAGGCTCGGATATGCCAGTACCGATCTCGCTCCAGAAGCTATCCATCAATTGCTCAATTATCCCTGGCCGGGCAACATTCGTGAGTTGGAAAACACCATCCATCATGCGCTGCTCGTCTGCCCCAGTCACATCGTTCGGCCTGAAGATCTGCGCCTTCCAGCTCCACGATCCCAGCGGCCTCCCGCAATGGTTGCGACCACAGGCTCGACGCAGTCATTGGAAGCGCTCCTTCGTACGCTCTTCAACGGCGACAGCTCCGATCTCTATCGTCGAATCGATGAAACGGTCATCCGTACCGCCTACGAGTATTGCGAACAGAACCAATTGCGGACCGCGCGCCTCCTCGGCATCAGCCGCAATATCGTACGCGATCGGCTGATACGGTACGCACTGCTCAATTCACAGAAAGTAATGCCATGACCGTTAAACCTCGTTTCGTGATTTTTGCCCACAACGCGAACTACGACAACCTCCATCAGGTCGGCACGCTGGGATTGACGGCGGCTGCGATGGGCAAGGAAGTCACGGTGGTGCTGCTCTTCTGGACCATTCGCAAGCTGGCAGAAGGACGGATCGACGAGGTGGACTTTTCACCGGAATACGACGGAGCGGCGGATCAAGTCCGACGCCTTCTGAAAGAAAAGAAGGTGCCCCGCGTGTCTGAGATGTTCGAAGAAGCCCGGGCGATCGGCGACTTCCAGCTAGTGGCATGCAGTGCCGGACTCGAATATATGGGGGTGGACATCGACGCGGTCACGAAGCACGTAAATAGCGTCATGGGACTGCCGGCCATTCTGGCACTGACAGCCGGCGCCGAGACGACACTCTTTATTTGAGGACACATTCGAGACGAGGGGGGGAACAGAACCCGTGGTTCTCAACATCAACGGAAAACCCGAGGAGGTCCAGGTATCAGTTCTCCTGGACTTACTGAATGCCAAAAATGTCGAACCGCAGATGGTCGCGGTGGAACTCAACGACACGATGATCGAGAGTGATCATCTCGCCTCAACCCCTGTGAAGGAAGGTGATCGGGTGGAATTCCTGTTCTACATGGGAGGCGGTCGGTGACACAGCTCGCTCAACTGGACATCACGAAACTGATCGGCCGCACACCGCTGGTTCGACTGAATCGACTTTCTCCGACCGGCGGCGCGACCATCTTTGCAAAGATCGAATCATTGAACCCCGGCGGGAGCGTCAAGGACCGGATCTGCCTGAACATGATCGATGAGGCGGAACGATCCGGCCGACTCAAGCCTGGCGCAACTATCGTCGAACCCACGAGCGGTAACACGGGCATCGGCCTCTCGCTGGTCGCAGCCGTTCGAGGCTATCGGGTGATTCTAGTCATGCCGGACAGCATGAGCGCGGAGCGGGTGAGTCTCCTATCCTCGTATGGGGCGGAGCTGGTACTGACCCCTGGCTGGGAGAGCATGAGGGGTTCCATTAAAGAAGCCGAACGCGTCGTCGCCCAGCATCCCTCATATTTCATGCCGGATCAGTTTTCCAACCCGGCCAACCCGGATGCCCACCGAAAGACCACGGCCATCGAAGTCTGGGATGCGCTGGAAGGGAAGTTCGACGCCTTCGTTGCGGGGGTCGGAACCGGAGGGACCATCACCGGCTGCGGAGAAATCTTCAAGGATCGAAATCCTACCATCCAGGTCATTGCCGTGGAGCCGAGCGGATCACCGGTCCTCTCAGGCGGAGATTCCGGCCCTCACAAGATTCAGGGCATCGGAGCGGGGTTCATCCCCCAAGTCTTGAATCGAAAAATCCTCGATCGCGTGGTCACCGTCACCGACGATGACGCCTATCACACGTCCAAGCTTCTGGCGAAACAAGAAGGCCTGCTCGTCGGGATTTCGGCAGGCGCAAACGTCTGGGCTGCACAGAAGGTTGCCCGGGAGCTCGGCCCCGGCAAGAACGTGGTCACCGTGCTCTGCGATACCGGCGAGCGGTATATCAGTATGGAGAAGTATTTCAATATCTGACGTGAGGGGTGAGGGGTGAGGCGTAAGGGGTAACGGAAAAACAACCGGGCGATCACATCGCCTCACGCCTTACGTCTTATGCCTAACGGAATTTAGAAGATGGAATTTACCGACGACCAAATCACCAGGTACAGCCGCCATATCCTGCTTCCCGAAGTGGGGGGCAAGGGACAGAAGAAAATCGCTCAGGCTCGTATTCTAATCGTCGGAGTCGGTGGTCTCGGCTCGCCGGCGGCTCTCTACCTGGCTGCGGCCGGCGTCGGCGCCCTGGGTCTAATCGACAGCGACGTCGTAGATCTGTCGAACCTCCAGCGACAGATCATTCATCACACACCAGACGTGGGACGGCCCAAAGTACTCTCCGCCAAGGAAAAAATCCAGGCGTTGAACTCGGACGTCAATGTGGTGCTGCATGAGGACCGGTTCATGGCTAGGAACGCTCTGGAACTGGTTCGCGACTATTCGGTGGTGATCGACGGAGTGGATAATTTCCCGGCAAAATTTCTCATCAACGACGCCTGCTATTTTGCCGGGAAACCGCTCGTGCATGGCGGGATCCTCCGCTTCGACGGGCGTGTCTCCACGATCATCCCGAAGCAGTCAGCCTGCTACCGGTGCGTTTTCAAACAACCGCCACCCCCCGGCCTGGTGGCCAGTTGTCAGGAAGCCGGAGTGATCGGCGTTTTAGCAGGTGTGATTGGCACGATCCAGGCCACCGAAGCGTTGAAATTGATCTTAGGCATCGGCCGCCCCTTGACCGACCGGATGCTGGATTTTGATGCCCGGCAAATGACATTCAGGGAGATTCCGGTCAAGCGCAATCGCCAATGCCCTCTCTGCGGGGATCATCCGTCCATCACGGAGCTGATCGATCACGACCCGGAAATCTGCCAGAAACGAACTCCTATTACCCACGGTTACGGGTAAAGAATTGAACAGAATTTTGCGTGTGAGTTTATTCACTCATCTTTATTCTTGGAGAAGAAAACATGACGACATGATGCATTGAACGCAACTGCCATCCGTTTACCCAATACCGAACGTGTTCAACCCAATCGTACAGGAAGGATTACAATCATGAGTGAGCGTGCAAATACCTCGGGCCATCAGAGTCTCAGCGCCCAAGCGGCGCGCAATTTAGCGACCGCAACCGTCACCGTCCCGCAGATGACGGAAATCACTCCGCGGTGGCTCCACAAGCTGCTGCCATGGGTGGACGTGGACGGCGGCGTCTATCGCCTCAACCGCGTGGCCAAGGCCGCGAAGGGGGAGCCGGCCAACGAATTCGGCGAAGCCGAAGTCGATCTCTTGACCGTGGATAGCGGTGAGCCGAAACTGCCGACCACCTTCGTCGATTACGAGTTGCACCCGCGCGAGTATCACCTGAGCGCGATCCAAACGGTGCTGCATACGCATACACGCGTGACTGATCTCTACAGCAATCGCATTGACCAATTGCGCCAACAAGTACGCCTGACGGTCGAAGCGATCAAGGAACGCGAGGAATGGGAAATCATCAACCATCCTCAATTCGGTCTCCTGCAGGAAGTCTCGCCGATCCAGCGCATCCAGACACGCAAAGGCACAGCGACCCCGGACGATCTGGACGAACTCCTGAGTCTGGTCTGGAAAAAACCCGCCTTCTTCCTCGCGCACCCCAAAGCCATCGCCGCGTTCGGACGCGAAGCCACCAGGCGCGGGGTGCCGCCTCCCACCGTGCATTTATTTGGTTCACCCTTCATCACCTGGCGTGGCATTCCATTGATCCCAAGCAACAAACTAGAGATCGATAAGGCAGGCAAGGCCACTATCCT
Source organism: Nitrospira sp. (assembly GCA_030456405.1). The sequence goes on along the minus strand of JAKDNQ010000020.1, from coordinate 9,378 downwards.
CCTGTTGCGCGTCGGCGAAGATCAGCAGGGCGTCGTCGGCCTGCAAAAGGCTGGTGTCACGGGCGAACTCGAAGCGGGCCTCTCCGTCCGGTACATGGGAACGAACGAACACAGCATTGCGTCGCACCTTGTAACACGCTACTTCTCGGCGGCGGTGCTGACCGAGGACGCGATCGCGCGCCTCGATAACGTGTCGATCAAGTTTTATCACGAATATGTCTATCAGAAAGGTTAATCCATGGCATCGAGTCCACAAGACATGACTACCCCTGCGGATGCTCCTATCGATACCGCCGATACCGCGTTGATCGCACGTCTGGCAAATGAGTTGTTCTCGGAATCAGCCGGCAGCCCCTCGCTGCCGGCCTGGATTCCGGCTCTCCCCCTGGGCATCGCTAACGGCTCGGAACTCTCCGGAGGTTATCCGTCGGCCAGTCCCACCACCCATCCTCCGGTCCATGCAGGACTGCAACCGAAAGCGACGCATCTGCCGACAATCCCTGGCACGCCATCCGGCGAGCACTTCCCCGGCTCCGAGAGCACCTACCCCTTTGGAGAACCGCGCTGTAACGGAAATCCGTTCAGCCAGGGCGACCAAGCCACACCGTCAGCGAACATACCGCCACGAAATGGCTCTACGAACATCTCGTCTTCCCTCCCCCGCTATAGCGCGGAGATCTTCACCCCGGATTATTATTTCCTGCGCCATGCCGACTCGGCCTCCCAGTCATCCATCCCGAGCGCGCCTGTTTCCCGCTTCAGCCCGAACTTGTCCGTTCTGGATATTGAAGCCATCCGGCGGGATTTCCCCTCGCTGCATCAATCGGTTCATGGCAAACCGCTCATCTGGCTGGATAACGCCGCAACCACTCAGAAACCACAGAGCGTGATTGACACCATCGCCCGGTTTTACAGCCGGGACAATTCGAACATCCATCGCGGGGCGCATACCCTGGCCTTCCGCTCAACGGAGTTGTACGAAGAGGGGCGGAAGAAAGTGCAGCGATTCCTCGGAGCCGCCGATCCGAAAGAAATCGTGTTCGTTCGCGGGACCACGGAAGCCGTCAATCTGGTGGCACAGACCTATGGACGAGCCCATATCGGTCAGGGCGATGAAATTCTTCTGACCACCATGGAGCACCACGCGAACATCGTGCCCTGGCAGATGCTCGCCGAACAGACGGGCGCCGTGCTGCGCGTCGCGCCGATCAACGAAGCCGGCGAACTGATTCTCGACCAATTTGCCGCGCTGCTGACCTCTCGAACAAAACTTGTTGCCGTCACGCAAGTCTCCAACGCCTTGGGCACGATCAATCCGGTCGAGCAGCTGATTGCCCTCGCCCACGCCCGTGGCGTGCCGGTACTCGTGGACGGGGCGCAATCGACGCCTCACATACCGGTGAACGTCCAGGCGATGGATTGCGATTTCTTCGTGTTCTCCGGCCATAAGGTCTTTGGGCCGACCGGAATCGGCGTGCTGTACGGGAAAGCGGCGCTGTTGGAAGAGATGCCGCCCTGGCAAGGCGGCGGCAATATGATTCAGGACGTGACCTTCGAACACACTACCTACCAAGGCGTTCCGCAAAAATTCGAAGCGGGCACCCCGAACATCGCCGGAGTGGTCGGCTTAGGGGCCGCCATCGAGTACTTAACCCAGATAGGCATGCCCGCCATTGCCGCGTACGAACACGAACTGTTGGCGTACGCGACGCACGCCTTGTCGTTGGTTCGTGGGCTCCGCCCCATTGGAACCGCTGCTGCCAAGGCCAGCGTCCTCTCGTTCGTAATGGACGGTATGTCCAACGACAAAGTCGCTCGCCATTTGGATCAGCACGGCATTGCAGTTCGATCCGGGCATCACTGCGCTCAGCCAACTATACGCCGGTATGGGTTGACCGGAACAGTCCGTCCCTCGCTGGCGTTTTATAACACCCAGGATGAGATCGACACGTTGGTGCGCGCCTTGAACCAGATCAGAAAGGACTGACCCTGAGCGCTAACCGTTCAGACAGATAGGTGACCATGACCATCAATCCTATTCAAAACTCCGACGTAGCTCAGACCACATGGAATATCGAGCGTGTGGTCGCTGAACTCCGACAGTCGCGTGAGGTTGCCCACAACGTGAGACATCAGGGCCGGATTCGGGAGTTGCCGTCACGAAAAGCATTGCTCGGTGTCCTGGATGGGTTGTGTGCCGTCTTGTTTCCGACCCATTATGGCCGGTCGGACTTGAACGAGTCGAACATCGATTATTTTGTCGGCAACCAACTAAACCTGACATTGAGCCTGTTACAAGATCAAATCCGCCGAGGGCTACTGTTTGTCTCGGACCAAGACGAGCCAGTGGACACGGACGCGAATCGCACCGCCAGCGAGATGACCACCAAGTTTGCGGCACAGTTGCCATCCATTCGCGCCCTGCTCTTCACCGATTTACAAGCTGCCTATCAAGGCGATCCGGCAGCTACCAGCGCATCCGAGATTCTGCTCTGCTATCCCGGTATGACCGCCATTATCTACTATCGGCTAGCCCACGCGCTCTACGAGTTGGGAGCGCATCTACCGGCGCGATTGATCTCGGAGATCGCCCATTCGGCAACCGGCATCGATATTCATCCGGCCGCGAACATCGGCGGATACTTTTTTATCGATCACGGCACCGGAGTGGTCATCGGTGAAACGACGATCATCGGCGAGCGAGTTCGTCTGTATCAAACGGTCACCCTCGGCGCTAAACGTTTCCCCGAAAATGAGCAGGGCCTGCTCATCAAAGGCGCCGCCCGTCATCCCATCGTCGAAGACGACGTCGTCATCTATGCCGGCGCCACGATCCTGGGCCGCATTACGATCGGTAAAGGGGCGATCGTCGGCGGTAATGTGTGGTTGACCCAAAGCGTGCCGCCTGGAAGCAATGTCATCCAGGCGCAGATGCGCCATACAAACACGCTGATGATCGAGCCAAAAGAGATGCGTCAGGCAGTCTCTCACCCGAATATCTAACAACAATCCTTCCTGAAAGTTCGCTAACCTTTCTCGGGGCTGACGATCGGCGCCCCGTTCATTCGCCACTCCGCACTGAAAGCCATAGGTCACAGACTGCCCCCGCCACTTGCCTCACGCTCAGAAGATGCTCAGCGAACATCCCCAAGAACACCGGACCTTCCTCCTTCGATCGTGACCTTTCATCTCCACTGGGTGATCAACGAAACCGTCCCCTGCGTTGCCATTTGTGATCTTCTCGCGTTCTCAGATTGGCACACCGGCCCGGTTCGTTGTATCCTTTACCCCGAATGGCCCATCTATCCTCTATGCCCTGCGGACCCCGGAACACCAGCTCATCGGTATCGAGATCGTACTCCGGTATTTCACTGCTACCCCAGCGCTGGACGAAGTAGTGGTAGTAGAAGGTGTGGAGGTTGTGATCCTTCAGATTGTGCCGGAGTACATATTCTGGCATCGCTCGGACATTCAAGTCGGGATGGTAATGTTGCAACCAGAGGTAATCTCCGAGGATGACCAGCTTGACAAGCGGAGCCTCTTCATAGAATTTGAGCCTGACTAATTTGCCGATCCTCCTGAGTCTTTTGAGCAGTTCGATGCTGCGACGTACCTCGTCTTGAAGGAGTTCGACCGTGTATCTGGGGTCTGCGATCGTCCCAATTCGCGCCCGCGACTCCTGACTGTACGGATTCATCAGCAAGACGTTGGCTCCCATGCATCGTTCTAACACTGAGGACAAATCTCCTACTTGGTCGGTCAATGTTCCATACCCGATCACCATGATCGTCCGTCCCGTGCCCTGCTTTTCTTGGAGTTGCTGAATATGGTTCCGCGAACGACGATCATGGTTGGGGTAAAACGAGACCAGGCCGGCGCCGATGGCCATCTTGGCGAGCGATCTGTCTCGAACGCTCAGACGGATCAGGTTAGCCAAGACAATCAACAGGATTGCCAATACCACTGCCATCTCCATCATGAGAAGAGACGTCTTGTCATCCTTCACTCTCACCCAGTAGGCCAGAAAGCTCGTGGCTATCGCCGGCAGTGACAAAGCAATGCCTGCGCTCAAGCCAAGCACGACAATGCGATACCCAATCTGGACGGAGCTTTTCATAGCAGCTCGCACCTGAACCCGCCAACGCCGACCAACTGCCGGCGCTCGATCAATGTCTCGAACAATGGTTGAAATCAGCCTCCGCAGTTTGGCAAAGACGCCGACTCCTCTGCCGACAGCGATCGTGAGGTCCTCTCCCGAACAGCAGGAGTCCCACGATTTTGTATTGTGGATATGGCATAACCCATGACCTTCAATTTTTCCAGTGTTTTAAGGTTTCAAGGGATTCAATGCGGATAGAGCAGCAGAAGTTGCATATGGACTGTTGATCCAGCAACAGTCCATATTTCCAGTCGGCAGGAAACAGAACAGCCCCACTTCAATAATCAAGGCATACACGTTCGCCGTTGGTCCATCCCGTAAAAGATGTCGGGTACTCAGCGACTTTCCTCTCGAAATCGCGAACGCGACCATCTGATCCTGCAAGTCTCCAAGAAGGACCGCCCAATCATTGTTGAAAGAGAGCAGGGCTTGGTCTTGTTCGAGCGCAAAATTCGTCTGTAGGATTAAAAAGCAATTCTTTCTATCGGGATTGGAGAGAGCCTTGAAGTCAGATAATGAAGCTCTGCGCTTAACCAAAGTGAGGTGCGGAATGGCCAAATGCCAGAATGTGAATTTTTGCTATGTGGCTTAGAATAGAAAGACTTGCTCCTGAGCGCTGTCAGGAGATGTTTCTCTTGCGCGGCTGAAAATGTCGGAGTGTTTCAGCGAAGGCGACCTAGGATGCTGGGCAAAGGCACGTCACAATGACCCACAGAGCGCTAAGAGGTACTTTTGCGGTTTTTAACTTTCTTTGACTGCCGCAACACACGCGCCTTAGCCGTTGTTTTGCCTTTGGTCTTTAGCTTTCTATCGGTAACGGAGAGCGCCACCTGCTTAGAAGTGCGTTTTCTAGCAGTTGGTTTCTTAGCTTTAGGCCGTGGGCTTTTCAGGGACTTCAATGTCCCTTTTATGCCGGCTTGGGCGATGGATAGGGCATTTTGAAGATCGCCGATGAGGTTCTTTATAGCCATATCTCATCATGCCAGAACTGCGCATCTTTCGCTAGCCCCTACAATTCAAGATTGACCAGTACCCGCTCCTGCAAGCCGTTGCCCATGGGCACTCGATCATACTCCTATCGAAGAATCTGAATGATCTGATCGGCACGCCCGGCATTGTCTGCGTTCGCCGGCCGCAGCGAAGGTGCATCTTATGTGAGGTCCGAGTGTTGCTGATCGGGGGCTACATGGATCGTGGAAGGTCTTCAACCCACAGCACGTGTCGCCCGTACGCTCCCGCGGCGAGCGCGGCGTAGAATTTTTGGTCAGCCGTGACCAGGATTCCGTCAATCGCTTCGGCCAGGGCGAGATAGAGACAATCGTACAGACTTCGGTGGGTCTCACAGGCCAGCGTATACGCTGCAGGAAAGAGCCGTTCATCGGCATGTCGCTGGAGCGGCAGGTGTTTAAGCTCCTTCAGGATCGCATCGCCTTCTGGCCGTGTCAGTTCCATCCGTCTGATTTTCTTAGCCAACGCATTGCCTATCTCCAGCATCATGAAGGCCGGAACATGGAGTCGATATCCGCCACGTCGAGCCCGCAATGCCGCATCCGAATGAATCTCGGGGACAAACCACTTGATCGCCACGCTGGCATCCACCACATATCCGATCACCGATCACGATCCTCGCGAATGAGATCAGCGCTGTTGCCGAACTTCCTATCCGACCGCTTCAATTTCAACCGAAGTGAATCAATTCGTTTCCACGCACGTTCATAGTCAGGCACGGCTTCTTCCAGAATCGTCTTCACCTCAGATTGCAGCGATCTTCCGTGCTCCTTCGCCCGCTTCTTCAGACGGTCAACGACCTTGTCATTCAGCTGCCGGACAAGCACTTGCGCCATGGTTACCTCCTATTAATCGCAAACATCTTATCGTGATAGCATAATGATAGCAGTCTCGCATGCTGATGTCGATAAACCCGGACGCGCTGCAAACCCTGGAAAAGAAAGAAGACGAACAGGAGAAAAAGAAATTTTAAGAAGGGCCAAACGGATCTCGAAAATGAACTGGAATTCTAGCGATCACGCTCTCGGCACAAGATTAAAAGGGAGGCTAAAGACAAACCGCGCGGGCTTGCTACTTCTTTTGCTTGGCGTGTGCGAGCGCCAGTGCCATGGCCATCGTGCCGGTTGGCTGCGGCTGGCGATCAGGAACGTGCTGAGGTATCGGTGGGCGCCGGTTACGCGGATCGCGTGCTATTCCTGATGGAACTTCGACCGGCGCTCGGTTTGAAGATGATGTGCTGCCTGCCGCATCGTCGAGGCGCATGGTCAGAGAGATGCGTTGGCGCTTCACATCGACGTCCAGCACCTTGACCTTCACAATCTGGCCGGGCTTCACGACCTCATGAGGATCTTTGACAAACTTGTTCGCCAACGCCGACACATGCACGAGTCCGTCCTGATGCACCCCGACATCGACAAAGGCGCCGAAGGCCGCCACGTTCGTCACCACGCCTTCGAGCACCATGCCAGGATGTAGATCGGTCAGCGATTCGACACCCTCTTGGAACGTGGCCGTCTTGAATTCCGGGCGTGGGTCGCGGCCAGGTTTTTCCAATTCTGTCAGAATATCGCGCACCGTCGGCACACCGAATTGCTCATCGGTGAAGTCGGCAGGCGAAAGTCCTGTGAGCAACGCCGACTGCCCCATCACATCCACAATCCCTTTATTGATGCGCGCGAGAATGCGCTCGACCACCGGATAGGCTTCCGGATGGACGGAAGAGCGATCCAACGGATTATCTCCGTCATTGATGCGCAGAAAGCCGGCGGCCTGCTCGAACGTCTTGTCGCCGAGGCGCGGCACCTTGCGTATCGTAGCGCGATTCGGAAAGGGACCGTTGGCATCGCGGTACTCGACGATATTCTTTGCCAGCGTCTTGTTCAAACCAGACACCCGTTCAAGCAGCGGAGCCGACGCCGTATTCACGTCCACGCCCACCGCATTGACGCAATCCTCCACCGTCGCATCGAGCGACCGCGCCAGCGCCTTCTGATTGACATCGTGCTGATACTGGCCCACGCCGATGGCCTTGGGATCGATCTTCACCAACTCCGCCAGCGGGTCTTGCAGGCGACGAGCGATGGACACGGCGCCGCGCAGACTCACATCCAATTCTGGAAACTCCGCCGCCGCAAAAGCCGAGGCAGAATAGACCGACGCCCCCGCCTCGCTCACCACGATCTTGTTCACGTGTTGCTCCGGCTTCTGCGCCGCGACGATTTTGATCGCCTCGATGGCCAGCTTGTCGGTCTCGCGACTGCCGGTCCCATTCCCGATCGAGATCAGTTCAACTTCATGTTGCACGACCAGCCGGACCAGCGTCACCAGCGATCCCTTCCAGTCATTGCGCGGCTGGAGGGGATACACCGTCGTCGTCTCCAACAACTTGCCGGTCGCATCGACCACCGCCACCTTGCAGCCCGTGCGGATGCCGGGATCGAGGCCGAGCACGGCCTTCGGGCCAGCCGGCGCCGCCAGCAACAGCTCGTGCAGATTGCGGCCGAAAATCTTGATCGCCTCGGCTTCTGCGGCTTCGCGCAATTGCACGAGCAGCTCCACGGTAAGATGCAGAATTATTTTGATTCGCCACGTCCAATCGCACACCCCCATCAACCACTGGTCCGCGCGACGACCGCGATCCTCGACGCCGACGTGCGCAGCAATCGTTGAGACACAGGGATGCGGCGTCACAACTTCGAGCGCGTCCTCCAAACCTAATTCAATCTTTAAGATGCCCAGTGTGCGGCCACGGAACAGGGCCAGCGCGCGATGCGACGGGATAGTGCGGATAGTCTCAGAATAGGCATAATAATCTCGGAACTTTTCTTCCGCAGCCATTTCTTGGCCCTTCATCACGGTAGATCTGACGACGCCCTGATCCCACATGCGGGCGCGCAATTTCGCGAGCAGATCGGCAGTTTCCGCAAACCGCTCGGCCAGAATGTCACGGGCGCCTTCGAGCGCGGCCTTGGCATCGGGCACATTGATCGCCTCCACACCCTCGGCGGCAGGCCTCACATTCACATACTTCACGGCTTCCTGCTCAGGATCGAGCCTTGGATCAGCCAGCAGCGCATCGGCCAATGGCTCCAACCCGGCTTCGCGCGCAATCTGCGCTCGCGTCCGGCGCTTCGGCTTGTAGGGCAGATACAGATCTTCCACGCCTTGCTTGGTCGTGGCCGCCTCAATGCTGCCGCGCAGTGCGTCGGTGAGTTTCCCCTGTTCTTCAATCGACGCCAGAATCGCCATTCGGCGCTGCTCCAATTCCCGCAGATACAGCAGTCGCTCTTCCAACGTACGCAAGTGTGTATCGTCCAGATTGCCCGTGGCCTCCTTCCGATACCGCGCGATAAACGGCACAGTCGCCCCTTCATCCAGCAAGACAACCGCCGCTTGAACCTGGCCCGGTCCCACACCGAGTTCCTTGGCGATGAGGGGAACGATCTTCAGCTGTGCTGTTTCTGAAACTGATTGGGTCGTTGGAGAAACCATCTCTGTCCGTTACTGATCCTTCTGAAAGCGGCGTCACGCCAAACGTCGGCCACTTGGAACTACACGCGCTTTCTTATTATGACGGTGTGTTGAAACTCTTGATCAATGAAATCACTTCATACACTGCGGGTAATAAGAGGTTCACGGCGAGTCTACTGCAAACACACCCGCGTATCCACCCTATCCTATCTCGAAACCTCTCGAACCAATGCCCTTCGACTAGACCTCAACCCACCACTCCGATACACTTAGTGATCGATGCGGGACAAACCAACGACGAATTACTATGCACTGCTCGAACTTCTCCCGACCGCCACAGAAGTTGAGATTAAGAAAGCCTGGCACGAACAGATCCAGGTCTGGCATCCGGATCGCTTTACCCATGCGCCGACGCTCCATCGTAAGGCAGAAGCCCGCACCACACTGCTCAATCAGGCGTACCAAACACTGAGTGATCCAACTGCGCGCGCACGCTACGACGCCACCATACACCCCTCATCCGCTCCCACTGCCGGTGCACATCCTTCGCCTTCTCCATCCGAATACGCCTCCACACCACGCCGGCAGACCCCGCGGTCACGAGACGCGCGCGGGCCACAAACACTCCTCATGCTCTCGCAGCAAGGAACACCGAAAGTCATGGTGCCGGCGATTCATCTCTATGTCGATCCTCGAGAGCATGCCCCGTACAACTTCGATGGGTTCGTACGGATTGCAGG
>JAKDNQ010000446.1 GCA_030456405.1 Nitrospira sp. | reverse complement strand
GGTCAAGTGGCGAGGATTATCGGTGCGTTGCTATTTTCACGAATTTGGGTGCCGCGGGGGAATACCGGTGGTGCACATGTTCATCCGTTTAGATCCATGCCCATACCGGAAGAGTTTCGGGCTTTGATGAAGAGACGTTGACACAGTTGCTGACCCCCAATCCTCTCGTACATAAAGAAGCGAACACAACTGATGAACGCATTGTTCCCAACGATCTTTAGGGTGATGATTGTCCTTTCGGTAGCCCTGTTAGTGGTTGGGATTGTGAAGCCGGAATGGATACGCTTTGGACAAAAAAAGCTCACGCGAACAACGATCGTTGCCGTAGCGATAGGCTTATTGATGATGGGATTATTTGGTGTGGGTGCGATTCAATTTACTGGGGAGAAGAATACGGAAGTCATAAATCACGGCAAAATGCTTAGCGAGGCTGTGTATGCTGTCACCAATCATACCCTACGCTGCGACCCAGGAACAAAGCCAGGTAGTGCCGGAGCCAGCAATGACGAGAAGACATCGACAGGTATTCGCTATATGGTCAAAACGCCGGTCAACTACAATGCAAGCATTGCCCATCCATTACTCATGGTCTACGCGCCAGGGGGGAGAAATCGGTATGAGTCGGAAGAATATATGTACCTCACGAAAGAAGCGACGGCGGCTGGTTTTATCGTGGCGTATGCCGATCATCGTGCGATGAGTCCTGAGACCATTGAAAAACTCGCTGACATACCAGGGCTGATTGAACAGAAGTGGTGTATCGATCACACACGGATTTTTCTTACCGGCCATTCCGATGGCGGAACTGTTGCTATGGCCATCGCGTTTCTCAATGGCACTAAACATATTCCAACAGCGATTGCTCCTAGTGCCATGGGTATCAGGAGTGAGGACTTGAAAGCCTATCAATGTCCGAACCCACTTCCCGTGATGATCATGCACAGTGGCCAGGACACCCATTTCCCTGGTTATGGGAAAGAGGCCATTCAATGGTGGGCTGCCTGCAATGGTTGCGACGCGACCCCCCCTGTTAAAGATGCAAACGGTTGTGTAACCTATAAGGGGTGTAGAAACAACGTCGCCACACGCTATTGCGAAGGCACAGGGCCACATACTAAATGGCCTGGGAACAATACAGCGATCATCGATTTTTTCAGGAGCTGCCAAGACGTCCGTTGAAATGTTCCAAACACCTACAGTGTGCCGACACTCGTGTTCGATCGATGATAGACAATATGCCCTCGGTCTTCTGCATATTCGACATCATGCGCTGAACGGTGCAGGGAGGCTACGATGAATCAACGAGAGCGTACGACCCTCTCGAACCACGTTGGAAAAGGTGTTCTGATCCTGTTCTGTTCGCTCGCCGCTGCCGGCTGCTCACAGCCTGATGAGAAGGTCGAAACGATTTCTTTTGGTCCATTGCAGGAGGATCAGCGGATCGTTGCCGGCTATTACCGAGACGAGGCGATGGTTCTGAAAGAGAAGGCCGCCTTAAGCGCCGAAAGCGCCGTCCGGTATGAACATCTCTTCGGCCCTCAGTCGGACTGGGTCAGTGGAGCGCGGCAACTTTCGCACTACTATGCCGTTGCGGCCCAGGATCTAGAACGACGGGCTCAGGCCTATGAAGAATCTGCTCGAACGGGGAAGCAACAGCGTCGATAATTGCCGAGCGGTTGCCACAATAGGGCAGGGAAACCGACAGCTACACAATAGAGGAGGACCTATGAAGCCTTCAACTCATGCTCGTGCGATTGTGCTGGTAATTCCGATTCTGTTGGTGATGTACGGGTGTGGATCGACCGTCCACCCGGGACAGCGAGGCCTTCTCTGGTATCCATTGACGTCGGGGTTGACGAAGGAGCCACTCAAGGACGGGTTCTATTGGCATATGCCGTGGAACAATGTGTTCGAGTACGCCATTAACTATCAAAGCTTTACAGAAAAGATCGATGCCCTGACCGCCGACGATCTTTCGGTGACGCTGCATGCAGCGATCACGATGCGCCCAATTGCGGATGAAATCTATTTTCTCGCTCAGGAGGTGGGGCCCAACTGGTACCAGCAGCTTGTCAGGCCGCAATTCCTGTCGGCTGTGCGCGGTGTCGTTGCCCAATACACGATGGTCACGCTTCCTGAACGGAGCAGCGAAATCGGGAATAAGATCGAAGCGGTGATGGTCGAATCGCTCAAAGGACGGCATCTCGACACGTACAGTGTGGCGTTGTCAGAAATCGAGTTTTCCCAGATGGTGTTAAAAGCCATTGAACAGAAGCAATCGAAGGAACAGGAAAAGGAACAAAAGGAATTTGAGGTACTGATTGCGCAACGCAACGCTGAGATTGCCAGGATTCAAGCGAAAGGCGAGGGCGATGCCTTGCAAATTCGCGCCGAAGGCGAAAGTGAGAGCTTGCGCATCCGCGCGAAGGGTCAATCCCAAGCGCAAGAGCTCATCACGAAAACCCTCACGCCGGAATATCTGAAATTCAAATTGTACGACAATCCTAACACCAAGACGATCATCGTGCCGGACAAGTCCAACGTGCCGATCATCGTGAATCCGGGTGCGGATCAACCACGCTAAAAGCGGGCGGGGAGTGGCCAGGTGCCCTTCTTGCTCGCAGAACGCGCACGATCAGAATGTGCTCGTTCGA
>JAKDNQ010000445.1 GCA_030456405.1 Nitrospira sp. | reverse complement strand
GAAGGACGCTTACTCTGGCTTACGCTTCGACAACCACTTTTGACGCCGCCGCTGTGCTTCTCGTTGCTTAGCCTTTTTCCTGACACTCGGCTTTTCGTAAAACCGCCGGCGCTTCAATTCGCGGAAGAGTCCTTCCCCCGCGAGCTTTTTCTTGGCAACTTTGAGAGCTTTTTCGACGTTATTATTGAAGACTTTGATTTCCATTCTTCTGGTCTATGTGCTTTCCCAGGCGATGCCTGTACAGGTTTTTTCCTCGTGCCAGTCCGGCCCCGACTAAGGGGCGTAATGTAACATAGCCCTTTGAGTTCCTCAAGGCGGATCGTCATTTGCCGAACACGATCGAGAAGAGATGATCTAAGTCGTTGATCGTGCTGAATTTTCATATTTTCTTCGGTCGTATGACGCCCCGCCTCGGCTGCGGCTATTGCCAACACCAGCCCAACGGTGAGATCAGACCGAACGCGCGGCTTCACCCCTGCCGAGCAAGCATGAAGAAGCACTCCGGCCTCTGTTGCCTGTTCGGCGACTTCAAGAGGAATCTCCGTCGCCAGATGAAGCGCGGACGACAAGGCAGCAGGGCGAGTTCGGTCTGTTTTCGCCAGCTTCGTGGCCTGGATAAATCGCTGATAGGCATCACCGTCTTCCTGCATCAGATCGCGAAGCCGTCGCCCAAGTTCACTCAGCCGATGTTCCACCCCTTGTTGCCGGCTAAGGCGGGCTCCCATAATCCCCAGCGAGGCCGCGAGAGCGCCCACTAAGGCCGCCGCTGTGCCACCGGCCGGAATCGGAGTCGCCGCGGCTACTGCGTCCAAAAAATCTGCGAGAGGTTGAGCGCGTAGATCAACCGGCTCCTGTACACAAGACGGAGCGATTCGCGCCGACTCACTGAATAGCCGAGTCTCCAATCTTGCCTCCATCACTTGCGTCGAGTCGAACTGTTCGAGTGCCAGGCTATGCCCAGCAGCCTGAATCAGCGCCGCTTGAGGCACAAGCCCGATCACTTCGCTCCCCGCTACTCTCACTCCCTTCTCAGCTGCGCGCGCCCGGACCGCTTCAAACGCGACATAGAGAGGTGTGATGATGTAATCGGTGAGATTCATAGCCACCTGAACCATCTGTCGACTGGCTAGCTCCACGCCGATCGCCTTGAGATGGGGCGACCCTCCGTTCGATTGACGAATATCTTTCGCGATGGATCGGGCCAGTGCCAAGTCTGTCGAGTGGAGATTCACATTAAAGGCGATCAAGGGAGGCCGTGCACCGATCGCCACGGCGCCGGCCGTCTTATGAAGTTGGGATGGCCCACAATCCGGCATCCAGTCCGGATCGGACGCCATGCGGAACGCAAGGCCTTGCAGTCCTCCCCGGCGGACCGATTCGAGCGTGGCATGATCACGGTGCAGAGCCGCTTGTTCGTACAGAAATACCGGGATCTCCAGCTCTGTTCCTACCCTTTGCCCCAACCGCTTTGCCAGAGAGATACAATCCTGCATCGTCGCGCCGCGCAACGGCACGAAGGGCACCACATCCGTGGCGCCCACCCTCGGATGAACGCCCTTGTGCTTCCGAAGATCGATGAGATCGGTCGCCATGCGAATGGCGCGAAAGGCCGCTTCAACGACAGCGTCCGGTTCGCCGGCAAAGCTCAAGACAGAGCGATGGTGATCGTGATCCATCGTCTGGTCCAACAGCCAGACACCCGGCACCGACTCCACGGCCTGCACCAACGCCCGCACCGTCGTCTGGTTTCGTCCCTCACTGAAGTTCGGCACACACTCGACGATTCGATCCACGTCTCACCCCATCAACAATCAAAATAGAAAAGCCGGAGGTCTGATTTTCAGCCCTCCGGCTTCTCTCTCCAAAAACAGGATGCTGAAAAATTCCGCCAGTATCGTTTTCGCATCGCTCAAAGGCTCAACGTACCGAAGCGTCCGCCTCGCCTCTTCACTCGCTGCGGCCTTGCCCGCGGAACGGCGCGTCTCTGCGCGCCGGGGTTGGGCGGGTGAGAAGTCTGGCCCTTTTGATCACCCTGAGGCTATGTTGACATTGAGATCGCTTATGCAAGGTCCCAGTTTGCGGAAACTCTGTCTGTGCGGTTACTTTGTCTTTCTCACAAATGCTTTATAGATCATTCCCGATTTCGTCTGTTCTTCTTCGAGCCCGACCATCTGATGGCCGGTTGTGTCGCACCAGGCCGGCATATCCTTTTTGATGCCTTCGTCGTCCGAGACGACTTCAAGAATCTGGCCCAGCGTCAGTTCCTTGATCTTCTTCAAGGTCATGATAATCGGCATGGGACAAAAGTATCCAAGTGTATCGAGCTTCACATCAGCATGTGGCATAAGGATCCTGTTGGTTTTGTTTGTATGGTTTGTTTAGTTTCTCTGGTTGTGAACCCACGCACCAGACAAACCAGATGAACTAAATGAACAAGTTGACGCTGCCCTGCTTGGCTTCCGCAAGATAGGTGGTCACCCCCGCGAACTGATCGATACCGTCTATGAGCGTATCTTTCGTAATCCCCATCAAGCCCATGGTGGTTGTGCAAGCGATGAAGTGCACACCGAGGTCCAGCGCCGTCTCCATGAGTTCCGGCACACCAGGCATCCGGTTCTGCTTCATGACCTTTTGCATCATCTTTGTGCCCAAGCCCCACA
>JAKDNQ010000444.1 GCA_030456405.1 Nitrospira sp. | reverse complement strand
GCAGGAAAGATGAAGGTACGTAAGCTCAATACAGATGAAAATCCTGAGGTCGCAGGTCGCTATCAGGTCATGAGCATCCCGACCATCCTGTTTTTCAAGAATGGACAGGTCGTAGAGAAGCTCGTTGGGGCGAGACCAAAGCGGCAGTTCAAGGAACTGATTGACGCGTTGCTGGCTCAACCAGCCGGCTCAGCCTAATGATTATCGTGAGCCGCCGCGATGCTCGTCGAGTTGCGCATTGTCAATTTCGCGCTCATTGAGCAACTGAGCCTTCAATTCCAGTCAGGGTTCACGGTCTTGACCGGGGAAACCGGGGCAGGTAAATCTCTCCTCATCGATGCCATTGCCTTACTGGTCGGCGGGCGAGCCTCGACCGACCAGATCCGTTCCGGAGAAGACGAGGCTCAGCTCGAAGCCGCCTTTTCTCTTCCGGACATCCACCCACTCCTCCAACGGCTACGGTTACAGGACACCATCGGTCAGAACGAGTCTGAGTTGATTCTTCGGCGCGTGATTTCCCGATCAGGCCGCCATCGAGTGTATGTCAACGGAAGTCTATGCCCTCTGCGTGTACTTGAAGAGCTTGGGGGTACCCTTGTCGATATCCATGGCCAGCATGAGCAGCAATCGCTACTGGCGACGACCAAACAATTAGAGGCTCTCGATGGATTTGGACGTCTCACAGAGTTGCGCGGGACGTATGAGCAAGCCTACCAGGAATGGAAGGAACTGCGCCGGCAGTTGGAGGCCTTGCAGCAGGACATTGTCGACCGTACGAGACGTGAGGATCTGTTGCGGTTCCAGATTCAGGAGATCGAAGAAGCTGGACTGGCGCCTGATGAAGAAGAGCAGCTTCGTCACGAGCGACAACGACTGAGCCATGCGCATCGGCTGAGAGAATTGGCCCACGCGGCGCATGTCGAATTGCAGGCCGATGAACAAGCTATCCTCACGAGGCTGGGACAAGTTGGGCGAACCCTTACAGCGTTGGTCCAGATCGATCCAGCGATGGCTGATTGTGAACAGACTGCGACGGAGTCGGCGATTCTCCTCAAAGAGCTTGCCGGAAGGTTGCGTGACTATGCGCAACGTTTAGAGGACGATCCTGAGCGGCAGGTTGTCGTGGAAGACCGGCTCGACTTGATCCAGCAGTTGAAGAAAAAGTACGGCGGGTCAATTGAAGCGATCATAGCAACCGGCAAACGGGTGCAAGAGGAACTGCATGTATTGGCCAACCATCAAGAGCGAACCGCTGAGTTGACCGCGCGGCTGGACGAAGCGGCTCATCGTCTTCGTACACTGGCACAGCAGCTGTCTAAGAAGCGAACGGATGCGGCCAGGCGGATGACGACGTCGGTGGAAGCGGAGCTGGCTGCATTGAAGATGGGCCACGCGATTTTTCAGATCATCGTCTCGATCGATGAGTCGGCTGAAGGGTTTGGGACGACAGGACGTGATCGAGTGGAGTTTCTCCTCTCCAGCAATCCGGGTGAACCGCCAAGACCGCTCAGCCGGGTGGCGTCCGGTGGGGAACTCTCGCGGATCATGTTGGCGCTCAAGACGGTATTGGCAGAGATGGACCAGGTTCCGGTCCTGGTCTTCGACGAAATCGATACGGGAGTCGGTGGGGCAGTCGCGGCGGCCATGGGGAAGAGATTGCGCAAGCTCGGATCGTTTCATCAAGTCTTCTGCATCACCCACCTTCCGCAAGTGGCGTCGCAAGCGGAGCACCATCTGCTTGTGGAAAAAGGGCTGGACGGTCAACGAACCACCACGTCGGTCGGAACGCTCAAGGGGAGAGGGCGAGAGGAAGAAATTGCCCGTATGTTGAGTGGGTCGACCATTACGAAGAAAGTGCGTGAAACGGCAGCGGAACTTATCGCGGGGGCAAATGGAAAACGGCCTGAGTGAATGAGCGAGCTGCGGAATATCTCTGTGGGTTACGGGCGGTCGGTAGAGAGTCGTTTGGCAAGGCGATGGGCCAGTCGAACCATGCCCGCTGAACGATCGGACGGATCGAGCAGCACATTCATGACGTGCAGATGACTAGGGTCTGCCAAGGCGGCGGTGATCCCTCGCTCGAATTCTCCTTGGGTCTCGATTCGTGTCCCGACTCCCCCTCCGATCATGTCGCAGATCCGTTCATAGCGCCACTCGTGCACGTCGTTGAAGGGACCTTCGAGAATCTCTCGTTCGGTAGAGTAGCCTCGATTGTTCAGCACAATGACGATGGGCGTTTGACCATATCGCACGGCGGTCGAGAGTTCCGTTCCCGTCATTTGAAAGGCGCCGTCACCGACCAATACGATCGGTCTAAGCGAAGGATCGGCAAACGAAGCCCCCACAGCTGCCGGGACGGCAAATCCCATCGAGGTGTAGTAGGCGGGCGAGAGGAATTCGAATCGCCGGTGCACGTGGAGATCGGCTGCTGCAAACAGTGATTCTCCGACGTCGGCGATCACGAGCGTGTGGGTGTTCAACAGACTATCGAGGTGGCGGAAGAGTCCATTCAAGGTCACGGGGGCATCCGGTGAAACGGTGTCTTGCACAATGGCGAGCGGCGCAGGGAGCGGGCGAGAAGGAAACGAAGGGAGGGCGTTCGTCATCAATGCCTTCACGAAGTCTTGAAACCGGATGGCATCGTAGCGGTGGTGTTTGATGGCCAC
>JAKDNQ010000443.1 GCA_030456405.1 Nitrospira sp. | reverse complement strand
GGGCCGAGGCGCCTGTCTCCCGCGCTTTGTCTGTGTGGAGATCGATGCAATAGGGGCACTGGGTCGTGAGCGCGACGGCGATGGCCATCAGTTCCTTGTACTTTCTCGGAATCGCTCCCTCAGCCAAAGCGGCCCTATCGAACGCCACAAACGCGCTCATGGCATGGGGTGCATGAACCGCGAGATTTTTCATCCTGCCGAGATTCTCAATGTCGTACATGACGGCCTCCTCATGATTGCTGGTTAGTAAATAAAAATTGGCCCACTCTGCTCCATGTGAACGTTCATGCTCGAATGCCGATCACTTCCAGATACTCCGCGAGGACGATGGTGCAGTCGCTTCCCGCTCGATTGTGTAAAGACCAGAGCGCCTCGAGTTCCTGGCTGAGACGTTCGCGGCCGCCGGCATCAAGGGACGCAAACGCCTGATTGATTGGTCCGTAGTAGAGGCGATAGCACTCCACCACCTCCGAGGGAGGGAAGGGATAACTGAGCGTGTAGTGTCGCCGGGCTAGATTGAGCTCCGACAGTCCCTTGCCGAGCCGTTCACGAACGGTAGTCTCGTCGCCCCATAGGAGCGGTGAGGGCATCCCGACCGGCGCAATGAATGTCGAGACGGTCTTGAACATCTGCCCCACGAACCCTTGTGGCGTCCAATTGGCCATGGCAAGAGTTCCTCCCGGCACGCACACCCGCAGCAGTTCCTGCGCGACCAGGTCAGGCCGTGGCGCGAACATCGCTCCGATGAGGCTCGCTACCACGTCGAAGTTCGCATCCTCGAAGGGCAGCGCCTCCGCATCGGCTTCCTCGAAACGAACCCTCAACCCTTCCGCTTGCGCCCGTGCCCGTGCCCGCTCCACCAGATTGCCGGCGATGTCGACACCGGTCACGTTGAGACCATCCTTCGCGGCCACCAACGCCAGCTTTCCGGAGCCACAGCCCACGTCCAAGAACTGGCATCCGGGCGCGACATCGAGGCGCTCATAAAACTCGCGCGCATTGCTTTCCATGTATCGCGAGAAGCGATCGTAGTCGCCGGCCATCCACATCGCCTTGAGACGCGTCTTCACACTTTCCACTTCAGCTGATCCTGCGCTGTGAGTCATGCTGTCCCTCCTTTCTCTGTGATCGAATCGGTGAGCGGTTCAGCGCGCCGCTGCATCCACGCGCGCACTATAAGGCGATTGTGCGTCGTTGCTCTTATCCGGGAGTCCGGTTCTCTTGACAGGGAAGTGCTAAGCTCCACCTTGCTTGCTTAGGCGTCCGGTACAATTTGCCGAACGTCCGTGCCTGCCTGGTGATGCCTGTATGGATGTCCTCTCAGAAGTTCTCAAGGCGGTTAAGCTCGACGGCGCGCTGTTTTACAACGCCGAGTATTCCGCGCCCTGGTGCTTTCGCGCGCCCGCTTCTTTTACTCTCGTTCCATATCTTTCCTCGGACCCCAGGCAAGCCTGGGTCACGAAGTGGAAGAGGGTTGATTTTTTCCTTGACAGGCTTTTCGTGAAAGGAGTATATAGTTGACCGGTCGGTCAACTAGAGGCGCCTCATGGGACAGACGAGCGACGCGAAGGACAGACTACTCAATAGCGCGCTTAAGCTGATGTACGCGCGCAGCTACGGGGACGTTGGCGTACAGGAGATCTGCGAGCAGGCCGGCGTGAAGAAAGGCAGCTTTTATCATTTCTTCCCATCCAAGCGGGACTTAACCCTGGCTGCCATCGATCGCCAATGGGAGGGTGTCCGTCAACAAGTGGTCAAGGAGGTCTTGACGGGCACGAATTCCCCCTTGAGCCGGGTCGAACGCTGTGTGGAGTTGTTTTACAAGACCCAGTGCGGCATAAAGGCGCGGACGGGACATGTGATGGGGTGTCCGTTTGGGAACCTGGCCATTGAGTTGAGCACCCAAGACGAATACATCCGAAAGAAGATTGATTCCATATTTCAAGAGCTAGCAGGGTATTTCGAACGAACACTGGAAGATGCCGTGGCCGTCGGCGAAGCACCGAAACAGGATGTGCGTGCCACCGGACAGGCCTTGGTCGCCTTCATTCAGGGGATTCTCTTATTGGCTAAGAGCCAGAACGACCCTCAGGTCATTAATCGTCTGGGCAGAGGGTTTGTTCGTTCCCTAGCCGGAGGGCCCACCGCCCTTACCAGGGCTAGTCCTCCCAGGCCGTCAGCGAACGCGGGTGCGGCTTCGCACCTGCGTTCCACACGGTAGGCATTGGAAACAAACCAGTGTTCGACATGGGCACGACGATTGGGGCGCCTTGTTTTAGTTGATGATTGTGAAACGACCGGTCAACTATGATTCATCCTGTGGTTGATACAGCCTGAAACACGGAACGGCTTTTTCTTCTGCTGCCTGACGGAGCCCGCATGGAAGTCCTGTCCGAAGTTCTCAAAGCCGTCAAGCTCGACGGCGCGCTGTTTTACAACGCCGAGTATTCCGCGCCCTGGTGCACCCGCTCGGTCGACGTGCGCGCTGTGACTTCGCATCTTTCGCCGAACTCCGAGGACGTGATCATCTTTCACCTGCTAACCGAGGGCCGCGGCTATGCGATTATCGAGGGTGACGACCGGCCGCTTCCTCTGAACGCAGGCGAGATCCTCATCGTTCCGCGCGGCGATGCACACATCTTGGGAAACGGTCGGCCCGTCAGGCCGAT
>JAKDNQ010000107.1 GCA_030456405.1 Nitrospira sp. | reverse complement strand
TGTGGCAAACACCCTCGCGTTGAATGCCGTGCCGGTTGCGCCTCGGGCTTCACTGCGGGAACGGGTATTGGCGCAGGTCGTCAAGCAAATAGAGCCGCGGCCTCAGATGGAGTCCGCCTTTTCCTTTCTTCGGACATCCGAGCTCGAGTGGCAGGAAGTCAGTCCTGGCACGTTCATAAAAGTGCTCCACGAGGATACGGTCAATGCCAGGGCGACGGTGCTCTGTCGCATGGAACCAGGCTCCACGTACGGTTCCCATCGACATGCCCAAATGGAAGAGCTCTACGTTCTTGAAGGAACCTGCCACTGTGCAGGCCGCCTCATGTATCCCGGCGACTACCACCGCGCCGAAGCCGGCTCCATCCATCCTCCAACCTGGACAGAGACCGGCAGCCTCATGCTGGTGATCTCATCAACCCATAACGAAATGCTTCCGTAAAGCAGGTATGCCTCCTTCCTCAGTGTAACGTGCCGGACACGCTCCGCAGAGGGCAAAGGTTGCGACCAACGTAAATCATTCTAAGCCGGTTATTCTGCCTTCCAGGCTGACTCCTACAACGGAACGCAGGGTCGAATGCCTCCGCCATGATTTCCCTTCCACATCAATGAATCCAACTGCGCTGGGGCTTCGTAAGGAGTTCAGGATCGACAGGTTCCGGTTGCGCCTCTGTCTTGAGTGTGCTATGAATTAAATATTCGTGCTACTCATGAGGCTAACGTGAAGAAGCTTATTCGATTCGGCGTGTCGTTGGACCATCATCTGCTTGATGATTTCGATCTGCACATTAAGAAGCGCAAGTACACCAACCGCTCGGAGGCATTACGGGACCTAATTCGGGACAACCTGGTCGGGCAGGAGTGGAACGACAATAAAGAGACGGTCGGCACGATCACCTTTGTCTACGACCATCATGTGCGTGACCTGACAAGAAAGCTGACTCATATCCAGCACGATTTTCAAGGTCACATTCTGGCCGGTATGCATGTGCATCTCGACCATGACCATTGTCTTGAGGTCTTGGTGGTGAAAGGCAAAGGGGTTCAGATCAGGAAGGTGGCGGACGCTCTGGTGTCAGTCAAGGGTGTGAAGCATGGCAAACTCACTATGACAACAACCGGGAAGGGTCTGGTGTAGTTCATGCGCGTGTGTGTGATCGACGGGCGTGGGGGTGGGCTTGGGTCTCGGCTGGTTGAGGGACTCCGTTCGGAGTTCGGCCCGGCGCATGACATTGTGGCGTTGGGGACGAACCGCGCCGCGGGGGCGGCGATGAAACAGGCCGGTGCGGCGCAGGTGGGTGTGGGACCTCGCGCGATTGCCGACACATTGCCTACGGTGGACGTGATTGTCGCATCGCTGAATATGGTCTTGCCTGGCGCCATGCTCGGTGAGGTCACGCCGGAGATTGTCAATGCTATTCTCGGAGCAAGGGCCATGAAGGTCCTGCTGCCGCTCAATCGAGCTCGCGTGGAAATTGTGGGGGCAGGGGGAGGTACCCTCGATGCACAGATTGCGCAGTCTCTCTCTCGAGTTCGTCTCCTGATCAGTGAGGTCCTGCCAGCCTAGCCGGGCGCTCCAGATCATAGTTGTAGCCAGGCCACGAGGGTCTGCGCCAGTCGGTGAGTCGGCTGTCGTGAGATTATCGTGGGCGTCTCATCCGCCCATGCATGTGAATGTGAAGGGGATGTGACGATGCGACGCCTTGCGCTACTCCTGGCCTTCGTGACTACGTTGTTGACCATCGTTGAGTCCGTACGGGCTCATGATCCTGATAAGAAGATAGTTGAGCGTCCTGCATCGACTCAGCCGCCGGCACGAGCGACTGTACGGGCTCAAGATCCGGACCAGGAGATAGTCGAAGTGCCGGAAGTCACTGTGATTGGCGAAAGACCAGTCGCGGCCTCTTCACAGCAGTTTATCCCGGACAAGGAAATTATTCTCCAGCCGCAGGGGCGTCCCTCTCAAGTATTACGCTTGATTCCTGGCTTCCTTGCCGTCGAACATTCCGGCGGGGCAGGGAAAGCCGATCAATATTTTCTCCGTGGTTTCGATGCCGATCACGGCACCGATGTCGCGTTCTTCACGGATGGGATGCCGATTAACTTGCGCACCCATGCGCATGGACAAGGCTACACCGATCTCAATTTTATTATTCCGGAAACGATCGAAGGGCTGGAGGTCTCCAAAGGCGCGTATCTTCCAGAATATGGCGACTTTGCCACGGCAGGGGCGGTGAACTTCAAGACGCGACAGGTGGTTCAGGAAGGGGTCGCCCAGGGGACCGGAGGTCAGTTTGACACCCAACGGTATTTGCTCATGTTCTCGCCGACCAAGGACAAAGTGCGTACATTGTTTGCCGCTGAGGGTTTTTACACGAACGGTCCGTATGAGCATGACAACGCTTATTTTCGAGGAAATTTGTTGGGGAAAATGACGACCAATCTGACAAGCCGGGATGAATTAAGTCTGACCGCCACATATCAACAGTCGAAGTGGAATGCCTCCGGAGAGATTCCCTTGCGCGCAGTCACTGACGGCACGATCGGTCGGTTCGGCGCAATCGATCCTTCGGAAGGCGGCAACACGCTCCGCAGCACCGCCCGATTGAACTACCACTACGACACGACATCGGGTGGCCAGTTTTTTGCCAACGCGTATGGGCAGTATTACCGGCTTGATCTCTTCACGAATTTCACGTTCTTTCTCAACGATCCTGTCAATGGCGATGGGATTCAGCAATCCGATCGACGGGTCATATATGGCGGAGACATCGGATACAAACACAAAGGCGAAGTGCTGGGTGTTCCGAGTATTGGGACGGTCGGGTTTCAAACCAGAGTGGACAATATTCACGCTCGGTTGGGGACTCACACGACGAGAACGCCGACAGGGCTCACCACAGACAGCGATATCCTCGAGGCGTCCTACGCGCCATTCGTCAAGGGGGAGGTCCAGCCGATCTCATGGATGCGGCTGGTTGGCGGATTGCGCGCAGAAACGTTCACGTTCGATGTGAGTAACCGATGCGCGACATGCGCAGAACAGCCGACAGGTCGGACCAGCTCCAGCATCGTCCTCCCGAAGATGAATCTCATCTTGGGTCCCTGGGCCGGCGCCGAATTTTTTGCCAACTACGGCGAGGGCTTTCACAGCAACGACGCGCGCTCGGCCGTGGCGCCGGGGTCCTCACCGCTGGCGCGAGCCAAGAGTTATGAGATCGGGGTACGATCGAAACCCTTGGGACCTCAAGGCGTAGAATTGACCGCCACCCTGTGGCGCTTGGATCTCGAGTCAGAACTCGTGTTTGTGGGAGACGAAGGGACGACCGAAATTCGCGGCCGAAGCAGACGAGAAGGTGTAGAGGTGGCGGCGCGCGGACAAGTCGCGGGCCCGCTCTATGTCAACGGTAGTGTGACATGGACGAAGGCGGAATTTCGCAATGGCGATGCCATTCCCTTAGCCCCTGAACTGCTGGCGTATGGCGCAGTCATACTGCGTTGGCCCGAAGGCCTCACCTCGCAAGTGCAAGCGACCTATCTTGGGGTACGCCCACTCGTAGAGGACCGAAGCGTCAAATCGCCATCTTGGGTGGAATTTGACCTCACGGAGCGCTATCAACTGCCGGTCAAACTGTCTCACGGACGGCTGGAAGCGTTCTTCTTCATTAAGAATCTGCTCGATACGCAGTGGGAACAGGCCATATTTTCATTTGATTCGCGACTGAGGAGTGAGACGGCGGCGGTCAACGACATTCACTTTGTGCCGGGAAATCCGCGGATGTTTTTAGGCGGTGTGGCCTGGTATTTCTAATAGACCGCTGAAAACGACTTCCAACTTCGTTCTCGTCTCGCACGAATCCTCAACGTACCACGGATGGTACGCCTGCGGTTCGTGCGTCGCCTGCGGCCTTGTTGGAAGATCGTTTTGAGCGGTCTATATATTGTGAAGCATATGAAGCCAACGCGTAGAATTCTTCCACGCATCTATTTCAATCGTCCAACGGTCACGGTCGCGCGATCGCTTGTGGGAAAATATCTTATTCGTTGCATCGACGGCAGAGAGATTGCCGGCAAGATCATCGAAGTGGAGGCCTATGTCGGGCCGGCGGATAAGGCCTGCCATGCGTCGAAAGGGAGGACGAAGCGGACGGAGGTGATGTATGGTCCTGGCGGGGTCGCGTATGTCTATCTCATCTATGGGATGTACCATTGTCTGAACGTCGTGACGGAACGGGAAGAGTTTCCCTCAGCCGTCTTGATCAGGGCGATTGAAATCGATGGAGAGTTGATCGATGGACCAGGGCGACTCTGTCGCGCGCTGCAGATCGATCGGGATCTCAACCGCGTGGACCTCACGACCGGCGAATCCCTCTGGTTCGAAGATCGAGGGGTATCGGTGGGGAAAGGCGACGTGGAGATTCATCCTCGAATCGGTGTCGGTTATGCGGGCAAGTGGGCCGAGAAACTCTGGCGATTTAGATTACGTTCGGTCACAGCCCCCACGCGGAAGCGACCCACAAAAAAATAGGGAGGCGCCGGATAGGTCAGGCGCCTCCCTTGCTGTATCTCGTTGAGCGGCTCGCTCAACAATCGGGGATCATGTCAGAGTTGCAGCAGGATGCTCAAAAAGGCTGTTCAGCAAGGCCGCAGCGAGCGAAGAGGCGAGGCGTACGCTTCGGTACGTTGAGCCTCTGAGCGATGCGAGAACGCCGCTGGCGGACTTTTTCAGCATCCTTGCTACTCGATCTTCCGATCACCGGTAATCTTTGTCGCCGAGGTTACTGGCGGGGCGATCTTGATCTGTGGCCCCTGCACGGTCGGGAGCTGATTCGCTCCCTGGCCTGTGGTAATCCGGGCATTGTCTGTCTTCATCAGATTCTGCTGTGCGTTCTTCACGGAGTCGGCTGACCTCATCAGCGTATTCTCACCACGCGCATCCGATTGGCCGGGATCGTTGGCGGTCGGCTGGCCCGTCACAGGGCTTCCGCTGTTCTTCATCGGGTAGCCTTCATGCTTGGGGAGGAGAGATGGATTCGCCGAGGCCATCGACAAGGCAAAGAGGACACCAGAGACGGTCGCAACAGTGGCGATTACGAGCTTCATACGCCTACTCCTTTTGAATAATGGTGGCTGGAGATCATAATTTTTCAATTTCAAGGTTGAATTAAGTACCAGGAATCATAGACGGGAGGAGGGGGGTCTGTCAAAGGAAGAATGGGAGGGGAATGGCCAGGTGCCCTTCTTGCTCGCAGAACGCGCACGCTCAGAAGGTGCTCGTTCGATGCGCGCAGTGAAGGGCAACCTCGGCCACTCCCTTAACGAGACATGAAAAGAATTGGAGGCCCTCGCCCGGGCTAATGGCACGTCTCGGGAAATCGATTGCGAAGCAATCGGAGGGTAGGGCGGGTGAGAAATATCTGCCAGTGGGTGGGGCGGGTGAGAAAGTCGCGCGCAGTGGAAGATCACTCAGCCCCCCATCCCTGGAGAAAAAACAAGCGAGCTTGGAGGGAGATGGCGAGGCATCTGGTATGGTCTCTGTGCTCGCAGAGCCCCCACGATGAAGCGGTGGTCGCTCAATGCGCTCAATGGAGACCACACCAGCTGCCTCGCTGGATACGGGTAAAGAGTAGGAAATCGCTCGTCCGATGCGTGCAGTAAAGGGGCAGCCTTGGAAGTTCCCCTCAAGAGAGACATAGGGGAGGATCTCCCGGCTCCACAGTAGCGTCCAGACAACGATGCTGTATGTTCATATCTTCAACCGCGGCCTGCAGGCATTCGTAGTTCAGCAGACTAGCTTTGATTCCATTTAAAGATGGAATCTTATGCGGATTCACATATGATGATGAAGAGTCTGGGATCTAGTAACCGAGTAAAGGCAAAGGGATTAATATGCCTTCGACACAAAATCACAAGGCGTCTTATACGGACAGAATACCTGAATGCCGCATCTTATGCCGATCAGTCCAATTATGGTTGGGCATCTTAACCATGCGCTACCTTATCACTTTGCTACTAGCTCTCGCTTCTGTTCCCTCTTGGGCCGGAGTACTACCAGATTCCACAAGAGAAGAATTATTGAAATATACTCTCTCTCAATTCTGGGGTCGGGCCAAGCTATCAAATGGTTCTTTTGTTCAGCCCGACAGCGAACAAGAGCGAAATACCCTGCCCATATCCATCGCGGCGGCGAATCAAGTTTTTGATGTTGGAGAAACATCTGGCTACGCAGAGTGGTGTGGATTGGATTGGCAATCCCACTTCCTGACTATGACCGCTGCTGCTCGAAAAAGCGACTTCAAAGAGAAACAGGTGGCGTTTATTGGCGTAATCCACGGAGCAGCACAGGCCTTTGTCGCTGATGCATTGAAGTCGAAAACATGCGGCACAGAAGAACGCTCCAGAGTTATGGAGATGATACGCCGCTCTCCGAACCAAAGCTTTTAGGCTATTACGGAAGCCCATGCCCAACAGATCATTCTAGCGGATGGCAAAAGCTGCCATCCGGTGAATTCAAATTAGTTAACTAGTGAAAGGTTTCAGGAACCATTGTTTGCCATTGGCGATGTGACCGCAACGGGATTTGAGCACGAAGTTCAGAGAGCGAGAGCGTAAATGGTTCCTGACACCTTTGCCACGACATTCGTCTCGTGACGAACAGCAACGTCGGACAGGCTCCTTGCGAAAGTTCCTGCCGAACGGGTCGATCCTGCGAGTTCGGATCAGCCACCAGCACAAGCGCGACATTCCCAAATGGCTGTTTCACGAAATGCTCCGACAAGCAGGGCTCACCCTCGAAGAATTTCGGATACTACTCGATTCTTAAACCCGCATTACTCATGAAGCCTTTGCTGCAAGCGCGAATACGCGGCTGCAACGAGCAGTCTCGCCTTCAGCCCTTCAACATACTGCAAAGGTTCCAGGAGCATCGATTGCTCGACAGCCGCACGTAGACCAACATGGGTGCCCTTCCAAGAGAGGGCACACAAACGAGCTTGGAGGGATCAGAGGGAATGGAGCCTGATGATCTTCTGTGCTCACGCAACGCGCGGCCTAAGAAGGATGGGAAGGTAGCCTAGCCGTCCTCCTGCTCGCGGAACGCGCACGATAGGAATGTGCTCGCTCGGGCTAAT
>JAKDNQ010000442.1 GCA_030456405.1 Nitrospira sp. | reverse complement strand
GTCGAGCTAGGCCGGTTGTTGGTCTTTGACAAGCGACTGTCGCAGGACAATACCGTCGCTTGTATGAGTTGCCACCTGGCGACAAACGCGTTTACGGACGGCAAGCCGGTCGCCACAGGTATCCGAGGTCAGAAGGGCGGTCGCAGCGCGCCGGCATCCTTCAATCGAGTGTTCAGCAGCGCGCAATTTTGGGACGGTCGTGCCGCAACGTTGGAAGCTCAATCAATCGGGCCATTTACGAATCCGATCGAACACGGCTTTGCCAACTACGACGTGATGATGGCGAAGATGAATAAGATCCCCGGCTACCGGAAACTCTTCAAGGAAGCTTTTGGAGACGAAAATATCAAGATTGAGAATGTCGGCAAGGCCATCGCCAGCTTCCAGCGCACCATCCTCTCCGGCAACAGCCAGGCAGACAAGTTCGATCAGGGACAGCAAGCAGGAGCGATTTCAGAAGCGGCTCAAAGGGGCCTCATCCTGTTCCGGGAAAAAGCACGCTGCACGAAGTGCCACTCCGGGTTCAACTTCACCGACGAAAAGTTTCATAACCTCGGCATCGGCTGGGACGACAACAAAGTGGATCTTGGCCGTTACATGGTGACCAATAATCCCGAAGAACTTGGCGCATTTAAAACGCCGACCTTGCGGGAGATCGCCCGAAGCGCGCCGTATATGCATGACGGCCGTTTCAAGATACTTGAAGAAGTGGTGAATTTCTACAACAAAGGCGGGGTGAAGAATCCTCACCAGGATCCGTTGATCATTCCCCTTGAACTGACGGATCAAGAGAAAAGTGACATCGTGGCGTTTCTTCGCACGCTGAACGGCGAAGGGTGGCAGCAGGCCACAGAGCCTAAATCCTTTCCTCAATAGAAGAAGAACAGCACAGGTGGTCCGATCAATCGGATCACCTGTGCCTGTCGAGTCC
Organism: Nitrospira sp.; assembly: GCA_030456405.1. The sequence continues at coordinate 1,747 of JAKDNQ010000442.1, read as the reverse complement.
TCCCGCTCTCTGAGCAAAAATAATACGACAAAGCTCCACCAGTGCCGGTCCCATCCACAAAGGTTGGGACCGGCCCTGTGATCATAGCCTTTTAAAATGTTGATTGATGTCGCATGAGGCTTTTAGCCGGAGAGTCAGGAACGCAACACTGATAGGTTCAGCAAACACATTCTTGAATACATTCGGGAAAAAACTATGAGGGGGTCAGCTTTCGCTGACCCCCTCATAGACTACGAATCCCTCGGCCCCTACTGGTTTATTCAGTCACCTTGATCAACCACCCGTCGGTGACTTCGCATTGCGCGATGCCTCTCGCTTCAATATTAATTTTCGCGAAGGCCCCTCTGAGTGTGTCAGGAAGTTTGCCGGAGACTTTATATCCATTTTGTTTTTCGACCACAGTGACTGGCACAGACTGACCTTTTATTATCACCTTAATGCTGTTCGGAAATGTTGCTTCTGACGCATAAAATGAAAAAGCAGATTGTGGCGCCACCTCTGCATTATTGATCGGCGAGAATTCTGAAAAATTCACTTTTTTACACATCCCTGTACCACTGCCGCTCCCGGCACTATCGCCATACGCCCACACGTTGGCAGGGATCATCAATATAGCTGCCAGCCACAACATGTTTTTTAATTTCATCGTTCCGCCTCTTTGTGTTGTTATTGAATAGGTTGACCGCTGTATTTATCAAGCCACGAACGGATGCATTGTCGGCTATTTTTCAATAAAAAACAACCCCCTTGAGATTAAGATGTTCCCCACCGTTTGTCTCATAATAATATTCACCACGACCTATCCGCCATGCATGAGTGGGCTTGCTGCCAGGCATGAGCATCTTGACAAGAACCAGAAAAAGAGCTTATCACAGGCAGCTGGAAAGACCTCTTGAGAAAACCCGAGGCGTCCCTGAAACACGCGTCCTCATAATACCCGGAAGAAGACGATCATGAGAAACACGTTCGAGCAACTCTTCGATGCGCTGAGCGACCATGCACGGGACGTTTCGTTTCAGGTGCAGTTTTGGGATGGAGTCAAAAAGTCGTACGGGGCCGGTGAACCACGGTTCATTCTCACCTTTGTCACAAAACGCGCGGCGGAACATGTGCTTGAAAGCGGGTCGTTGGGCTTCGGCGAAGAGTATATGGCAGGAGATATCCAAGTCGAAGGCGATTTCACACAGCTGCTCCGCTTTGGAGCGGACGCCGCATTCCTCAATTTGCCTATCGGCTTGAAAGCCAAGCTCGCCATTAAGCACCTGCGCCAGACATCGCTCAACACACTCTCACGCTCGACAAAACACGTCGCCCATCACTACGATCGCGGGAATGACTTCTATAAGCTGTGGCTCGATGAGAGCATGGCCTATTCCTGCGCCTACTTCCGTTATGAGAACGACACACTCGAGCAAGCGCAACAGCAGAAGTACGAACACATTTGCCGGAAGCTTCAGCTGAAGGCCGGCGAAACACTCATCGACATCGGCTGCGGCTGGGGCGGCATGCTGATCTATGCCGCGAAGCATTACGGCGTGCGCGGCGTCGGCTGCACATTGTCCAAAGAGCAAGTCGAGTATGCAGTCGATCTCGTGAAGCGTCAGGGTCTGTCGAAAGAGATTTCGATCCGGTTTGAGGATTATCGAAAGATCGAGGGCACCTTCGACAAATTCGTCTCCATCGGCATGTTTGAGCATGTGGGAAAGCAGTTCATTCCGACGTTTATGGAGAAGGTGAAGTCGATCTT
>JAKDNQ010000441.1 GCA_030456405.1 Nitrospira sp. | reverse complement strand
GGTCCGATCTGGATCGCATGAAAGATCCGGCCTATCGGCAGGTTCGGAATCTTCTCTTCAATTGACCAACCACCGCCCGCTCATTCTTGCCCACGGAGGAGCCGGTTCTCGGCGTATTACGCGAGCACAGGCCACCTGTCTGACCGATGCGATCGCAGCCGGCTACGTCATCCTTGCGCAAGGAGGTCCTGCCCTCGCCGCTGTTGAATGTACGATTGGTTTCCTGGAACAATCGGGACTGTTCAACGCAGGACGAGGCGCGAATCGTCAGCTGGACGGGATGCAACGGATGGACGCCGCGATCATGGAAGGGGCACATCTCGAAGCAGGAGCCGTCGCCTCGATCGAAGGGATTGTCCACCCGATTACCGCGGCGCGCTTGGTCATGGAAGAGACGGACCATATTCTGTTAGTCGGACCATTAGCCGGAAGATTTGCTCAGCACTTCAAACTCGATCGGCATCGTTCCGTCGGCGTGTCTCGCCGCCTTTCCCATGCTCAGATTCTCGCGAGACAAAAACGCTCAACAAAGGAACGGCACGGGACCGTCGGCGCGGTCGCCTTGGATCGGTCCGGGACGGTGGCGGCAGGGGCTTCGACCGGAGGCATCGAGTCGATGCTGCCTGGGCGGGTCGGCGACAGCCCGCTCATCGGCTGTGGAGTCTATGCGGACAATCGGAGTGGCGCGGTGTCGATGACAGGAACAGGCGAGGGCATCATCCGTCTTGTAATTGCCAAAAGTATCTGCGATCGTCTAGCTATGGGGGAAAGCCCCGCAGTCGCCGCTCGACAGGTATTACGAATGCTCGTGTCTCGTATCAACGGATCAGCTGGGGCTTTAGTTCTCTCGCCCGACGGGCGATTTTCTATTAGGCATGTAACGTCATATATGGCTGCGGGCTGGTGGAACGGGATTGGTCAGCCGACCGTTCGAGGAAAATTTCTATGAAGGACACGATTTTCCATCTGGCTTTTCCCATTCACGATGTGGCAGCGGCGAAACGTTTCTACGTCGGTGGACTCGGTTGTACGTTGGGTCGGGAGTCGAGCCATGCCGTCACGTTCGGACTGGCGGGGCATCAACTCGTAGCCCATCTGACGACGGAACCCTTGCCACAGCAGCAAGGCATTTATCCCCACCATTTCGGTCTGACGTTTTTGTCGAAAGATTCGTGGCAACGGTTTTTGGAACAGGCCCAGGCGAAACTGTTGCCTTTCTATCAACAGCCCCGCGTCCGGTTCCCCGGCACCAGGATTGAGCACCACACGTTCTTTCTGGAAGATCCCTCCGGGAACCTCCTCGAATTCAAACACTACACGCATGAGTCGGCGATTTTTGGTGAGCAGAATTTTACTCAAGTGGGTGATACGGATGGCGATCCTGCTGAATGACAGGGGCTGGTCCGGTGGGCCGCTTTCTCGACGCGGACGTTTCTGTCCGCTTGCTTTTTTGCAACCTTCTTCACCTCGTGCCTTCTCGCTGAAATCCAATCCGCCGAATCGGGGTCTTCGGCGGCGTCATGAGTTCCCGGATGGCGTCGAAGACAACTTTGAACTGCGCATCATACTTCTTTTCAAGCTGAGCGAGACGTCTGGCCAACTCCTTGTTGGACGCGATCATCTCCCGCAGCCGCACGAAGGCCCGCATAATTTCGATATTGACCTGAACCGCTCGTTTGCTCTTGAGTACGCTGGAGAGCATGGCGACGCCCTCCGCGTCCTGACGGCTTTGACATTCCAATTTGGAATCTCAAAGCCTTGAACTCCTCCTCTCTTAATTGGAACATGAAGTCTTCGGGGAAACGGTCAAGGTTGCGCTTCACGGCCTTATTGAGGTTGAAAGTGGTGACCTTGTAGAGCTCGGCAAGATCGCTGTCCAGCATCACCTTTTCCCCGCGAAGAAGCAGGATCTTCTTCTCAATGCGCTCAATTGGCATGACGCTGCTCACCACGCTCCTCCTCCTTAAAGGTCGCACTTTGCGACCATAGATCCCACGGCAGATTCGGCAAGATCACAGATTGTGATTTCAAGTTTGAGATGCCAATTTTATCACCTCAAAGGCGGTCGCAGGGTCTTTCATGCTCGCTTCCTCGACAAAGATCTTCGCGTCTCGCAACTGGTCTGCTGTGACCGCATCCGGCACATGAGCCCAATCGAAAATCTCGGCGATAGCGGGGTATTCGGAGCAAGCGAAATCCTTTGTACGCCAGGCCGTGACACGTTTTGCGATCTCTTGATGGAGGTGGCGCATTCGCCGGCATCCTAGCCCAGTAGAATAGTTGTCGCAATGGGGTTGGTTGAGAAAAAGCGATTCGAATTGTCAGTCGAATAAAGGAACTTGTTGAGACGAGGAGTTCAGATACACCATTCAAACACTCTACGCATGAATCAGCGATTTTTGGTGAGCGAGACTATTCTGAGGTCGGCGACTCGTTGTAATCTTCCGCCTGCTCCTGGCCTTGAGACTCTATCGAATTTTCATCTGGCTCAGGCTCTGGCTCTATTTCTGAGTCTGGCTCTAACTTTGGCATTGGTTCTCGCTGGGGAGATCGGGGAGCTTGGGGAGATCCCCTGCTAATCCATTTGAGGATTCGGTTGTGGCGGCGAGTCAGAAAGGTCGTTTTTCGTAACGGATCGTATCGTCGTGGCGCCGGCAAGATGGCCGCCAGCCACGCGGCTTCGTCG
>JAKDNQ010000106.1 GCA_030456405.1 Nitrospira sp. | reverse complement strand
CGGCTGTGAAAGAACTTGGTGTGTTTTGGGGCATGATCAACGAACCGCCACCCGAAGGCTCTGACCGGCACGATCATGCTCCGGTAAGCGTTTGACGAAAGCTCTGTTCTCTCCACGCAAACCACGCAAGACGCCGTCGTTGAGTCCCTCCCTCCTCGACTGATTTGACGCTACAGATAGGCTCCCTCTATACTCGACCCTGAGACACTATGGTACAAGACAACAGCTTCTACCGGTCTCTCTTTTCAATCGCCCTACCTCTACTGGGTAGTATCGTCGTCTTGCTCGGCGGACCCCCGACGACGACAGGTCAGACCCTCACAGGAGATCGACTCGGAAACGGTTTATCCATTTCCGTCTGGGATCCCCACACACAGTGCCCGGATGTCGCGCCATTGATCGCTGTCGAGATCGATCCCGACCGCTATCGTTTCACTGTGCATCAGTACCAGCAACACGGCCTCTCGGAACCGCCCGATATTCGAGAGTGGCAAGAACAAACCGGCCACGACCTGGTCTTCAATGCCGGGCTCTTCCGTGAGAATTATGCGTATCTCGGGCTGCTCTATGGAAACGGACGTTCGTTGGGGAGCAAGCGTCACTCGACCTGGCTGGGACTATTTGCGGCAGAGCCGGCGACGAATCGTTCATCGCGACGCGCCCGGGTGTTGGACCTAACCTATGACACTTTTGACGAGCAGCGCGTTCCCTATAGAGAAGTCGCGCAATCGCTCATGCTCCTCGACCGGACCGGAAAAGTCCGTGTGCGCCAAACCGGGAAACGCGCGCATCAAACCCTTGTCGCTGAACAAGGCGATGGACACCTCCTTGTCCTAAAGACCACGGAGGCGGCGTCACTCTATGCCCTTGGGGAATGTCTGCGGGATACATTTCCTTCCCTCCGCCAAGTCATGGCCATGGATGGAGGATCCTCTTCCGACGTTGCCGTCAGCCCCTCACTTCTGGAAGCCACGTCTAAGATGGCAGGCGTGCACAGCTGGATATCCCTGTTAGAAGACAGCGTGGCCACTCATATTGGACTCCCAGCCGTAATTGGAATCAGCCCACGCCGTGAACAGGCCGGCGCCAAGACCACGGACAGATGAGATCGTCGAGATATGTGTGGGAATAGCTGGTCCTGTCAACTGAAGTTCAGATCTTCACATCCGAGTAACGTTTGATTTTACACGCCCTTTTGCTTCTCTCGCACCCTCGCCTTCGACATACTCCTGGGTCTCCCTTTGAGCGAATTGAGTAGTCGATCCGTCACTCGAACACGTTTGGGAATTCCTCGAAGGGCTCGCGCTCTCACCAGTAAAGCACTCGCATCAACCGGCACACTGTCTGTCATCTCTCCAACAGTGGCGAGACCCTGCTCTTTCACTAAGCGAACTTGAAGTCGATACCCCAGCGCCGAGGCGTACCGCTTCAGAGTTCCAATTGACGGGGAGTGCTTCCCCATCGCAGTTTCCAAACGGGCGACTGCGGATTGCGTGGTTCCGATTCGAGCCGCGAGCTCAGCTTGGGTGACTCCAGCTCCAGCTCTCGCCTTGAGTATCTCGTCTAGAATCTCGAACTCCTCCCTGAGCCCTTCGTATTTGCGGCGCACGTCTTGGCGAGTAAGCGCTCGGGCTTTAAAATCTTTCAGAGTGTTTCGCATCTTTCACCTCTTTCATTCGATTCCGTGCGATTTTCAGTTCGTTCGGCGGAGTCTTCTCGGATTTCTTGATGAACTGATGAAGCATCACCACCCTACGACCAACCAGCGTGCAGTAGAACACTCGGGCAATGCCTTCCCCGGCTTTGAGTCTGAGCTCGAACAAACCATCGCCTATCGCGCGGGTATGGGGCATACCGAGATCCGCGCCATACACCTCCATACGTTCCGCGTACAGCAAAAAGCGGGCGACAAAACCCGCGGGAAGTCCAAGTATCTCCTCCTGAAGCTCTGCGCTGTAGAAAGAGACACGCCAGTTCATCGACGTGAGTATAGCAAATATGCTATTGCGCGGCTAGTCGGCTGCTGAAAATTCCCTCCAGCTTCGTTCTCAGTCGTCCCGCTTCCTGCGGCATTGCTGGCAGAAATTTTGAGCAGCCTATAAAAATGTTTGGGCTGGTTGATCGTGGCGATCGGTGCAAGGGAAGCGTCGAAGTACCTCGTCCACAAAACCTGCAAAACTTCTAGTTCTCAAACCCTCGAAATTAAAGCCCACCAACACTGGTCGTTTCGTGTCCTTTAATCAGATGATTCGGGGACGAGTAGATAGTAAGGGCGTGCGCGACACGGATTTGGCACACAAGCTAGGCGCTGGCTACGACTCTATGCCCGGCGCTAAGACAAGGCCTATAACTAATCGGGGTCTAGATCTAAGTCCGGTTGCGAGATGTGCTTAATTCATAAAGCGGGAATCAAAACCCAGCTGCGTCAGATAGCCGGAATTCACGAGTCAGAATCGGCTTCTTTGCTTTCTGATCATAGCCAACTGTCATCCATCGAGTGCTCCCATCTAGAAACAGGATCATTACTCGTCCGTAGCTGCGGTGTTCAGCCAACACTTTCTGCGCCTCGTCATCGCGCTGAAAATTGAGCTTGGGATCAGCAAGGAGAACGTTGTCTTCTGACTTACGATCAGCGATGCCGATCACGAAGTCCGGGAAGAATCCGCGCCCATCGGGCATGAGCACATTGACCGACCAAGGCTTATGTGGAAGATTGCGGTGCCACCACATTACGACTTTATTTGCGTCTCGATCCAGCAATTCCGCAAAAGGTTTCTCCCATGTATTTAGTTCCGCTGGCATTACACCATAGAGATTGTGTGGGGAGGTTGGGAGCGGCTCGGAGCAAACAATCTCCGTTGGAAGCTCATCGCCTTCCTGAATGACTGCATGCTCCGCATGAGCAGCCTTTTGCGCATCGTAGAGCAATTCAGGATGCGTGGCGAGGATCACATCAAGAAAATGGGCCACTTGATCAGGCTCGTCTGCTGTACCCATGGCTTCCTCTCGCATAACCATTTCGACCCGGCGTAGAAGCGCGCGTCGTAGCTCGCGAGGATCAAAGGTCTTATTCTTACAGAGCGCCATCTGTGCTAGTTCAGCGGCTTGAGTTGGTGAGAGGTCAGCTGCAAAATTGAACTCTTGCTGAATCGTATGTTCGAAAACATCTAGCGTGCGCCTTTCCACGGGAATCTTGTTTTTCATCACCTCGAACAGATCGCGGGTGGAGATCATGAAGCGTTGGGCACAGTCTTCCTCAGTTACCTCGCTATGCGGACAGACGACTTGCGTCTTAAACCGTTTAGGCATCCCTGGGCGCAGTGCATATCGGTGTTTACCCTGCGGCCCAGCGACCTGAGCGGGACCTCCGCTAGTTATTTTGCCGAGTTCTGTTGTGGCATGGCCACCAAAAAACCGGCCAAAGTCGAAGCTCGTAGACAGCTCAATCCTTGGCGTCGGGCTAGCCTCGCCAGTATCTTCGCCACTTTCTGAGATACCCGGAGTACCTACGGCTGGTAGGCCAAAGAATTCTACTTGCCCACTCTTGTCCACCATGCCCACGCCAGAGATATCTTCAGCAAATCGCAAAACCACCGTGGCGAGACTCGCTTTCGCATACTCCGTTTGAATTTGATTGATCAGCTGCCCAGCCCGGTCGAGTCCGGTCTGTGTTTCGGCATCGGCAAGGAATACATAGCCATAGGTTAGTGCTTCCGGAAGCGTCTTTGCTTGTGCACGACCTTGGAGCCGTCGATGCACGCGCAAAATGCGACCCACGAGTTGAACTCCAAACTCAGGGTCGCGACTGGCACGCATGGAGACAAGCGTAAACGCACGTGGCGCATCGAACCCAAGAGCAACCGCCATCTTAAAAACCAACACTTCGCGCCGCTCATCATTGGCCAGAGCCAGAAGATCGGCATCTGGTTCCTCGGCTGTATGTATGGCGATTTGCTCATCGGTAAAACCCATATGGAGGAGCCGGGTTTTTAGCTTCTCAATGCTCTGCCCCTTGGAGTCGGCCTGCACCAACAACAATGGAACCAGAGGCACTTTCATATCCACCAGTGTTTGCTTCAGTTTGCGGTGCGCAGCCACACCATCGCGTAAAGCTGTGCCTTGGAGATCCACCAACGCGCGTTTTTCAGGTTCCACGAAGTACGCTACGCACTTCACGCCCATCTTAATCAGTCCTGCGTCCATGGCATCGGCTCGACTAATACGAATACGTTGCAGCTCAGCAATCCCCATCGCTTTCTCGAAGGCTTTAATGTCGGCATCATCTGGCGTTGCAGTGATGAGAATGCTGTATTCAGGCTTCAAAACCTCGCAAAAGAATTTCTCTGCCTGTGTGCCCCCGCCGAAACCATGGTGTGCTTCATCCACCACCACGCCGATGCGGAGACCTTGATCGCGCAGTGTGTCTATCAGGGTGTCAATTGAAGGATTTGCTTCACCTTCCTTGCGCACATTGCGCTTGTCTCTTACGCGTGTCGCAACAGTCTGCCAGGTAGTCACAAAAACATCCCCTCGGCGGCTCATCGTAGCTGCACGGTCTTCGGTCAACTCGCGTAGCCGTAGACCGTGGAATTGCTCTCGTAAGAAAGCTACCGTTTGGCCGACGACTCCTTTGAAAGGAGCGAACCAAAACCACACGATGTCTTCCTCATGGCTGAACCGTTCCACAATGGTTCCGGCCATGAATGTCTTGCCAGCCCCTGTCGGGGCTTCGATTAATAAATAGCCGTTATGATTGATCGCGGACTGTCGACCAATTGAATCTGTTCCGGCAGAGTCAAGCAGATCCTTAGCCGTGGTGAAGAGGCCTACTCCACTCTTCACAGCCTCGTCCTGGAATCCCCTGAGTGACTTTGTACTCACGTCATCCTTTCATTCCGAACCTACGATGCAGGCTTTCGGGAATGGCTTCATGTTGCACATGCACAGCTCGGATGTACTGGCGGAGCGTCTCCGGCTGCCAGGAGTAGATGATCACCGACGCACTTTCACTAACCGCCTTGCACAGGACAGGCACCAACTCTGTATTGAAACGTGGGACATAAATCAGCGCAGCTTCGTCGTTCCCCGCGCAAAGAAATTTCCCCGCAGTGAACTCTTCAAGTGTCTCCCTATGAATCATCTGCAATGCTGTCCAAACCTGTGCGTGCTCAATCTCCACCAAACGTCCTGGCGCAATTCGGCGGCATCGTAGATAGGCGAAATTGCCGCCAGCAGGAGCACCGCCGCCAAACCCGTTAATTACAGCCTTGACGCGCGGGCCACAGATATCTCGACAAATATTCTTATTAGGCTCATCCGCGGTGGCTTCAGCATTCGATACAATTATGAATTGCCGATTATGACCGTCATCCGCGTTCTGTTGGAGGACGGCATGTGCCGTTGTGCCTGAACCACCGAAGAAATCAAGAACAATGTCGTCACCTCCAGAGGATTGCTCAACGAGTTGCTGCATCAGTGACGGTGGCTTAGGATAGGTGAAAACCTTTTTCGCGAAAATCTTTTCGATCACACCCGTACCCTCTCCGGCTTCCCGCGAACGAAGCGCGAGAAATTCGTCCTCTTCAACGTCCTCGTTCAGACGGGCAATCCAACTGCCGACAGGATTGACGTAACTCTGTAAGTCTTTCCAATGTTTCTTGAAGCCTGGCCGCCCAAAGCCTACTCGCTTCCCGACCCAAAATTCGAAGTTTGGCGTTTCTTTGGAGAGCAGAGGATTTTTCTTTTTAGGTGTGACAGGAACATCCCCGGAATCAATCGCGGCAATAAGCTCTTCGAGGGTCTTCCAAATCACTACCCGTTCTTCCTTAGGATCAGGAAAAACGATCTTGTCCTGCCGAATCCATTCCTCCATCGTTTCGCTATCAAGAGACTCAATCTTGGTTTCTGGGTTTTGCTCACTGGCATATGCCCAGACGCGATTAGGATCACATGGATACCAATTCTCAGTCTTTGGGTTTTGGATAGGATAAAAGAGATTCTGGCGTTGTATGCGATCAAACGCCAGCGTGAGAGGATCAATATTCCAAGGTCCGCGAGAATCCTTGTCAGGATTTTTATACTTCTTTTGAGATTTCTCACGCCCTCTAAAGGCAAACTTACTATGCCCATAGATCAAGATATGCTCGTGTGTGTCGCTGAAATTTCGACCTTTTGCACTCGTTGAGTCTCGCGTCCTCCATGCCATACTGCCGATCCGCATTCCAGGCATGACCTTATCTAGAAGCAGTTCCAGTTTTGCCCTGTTGTCATCATTGATACAGCAGAGCAGCACACCATCTTCGCGCAGTAGGTCGCGTGCAATGATAAGTCGTTGGTAAAGGAATTCAATCCAGGTAGAAAAGCGCCACGAGTCGTTTGCATCGACAAAGTGATCGTTATATACAAAGTCTTTTTTCCCCGTGTTGTAGGGTGGATCAATGAGAATGCACTTCACGCGTCCGGCGTGGGTCATACGGAGGTAGCGTAGGGCGTCGAAGTTGTCCCCTTCGATGATCAGATTTTGCCACGGCGCTTTGCCGACGCTCTGTTCAGGCAGAAGGTCAAGTGCGACGAAGTCCGAATTGATCGCCTTGTCGCGCTCAATCTCATTGGCTTCCCATACGAGGCCAAAACGCGTTGCATCGCGACGGTCTCTTGCTGCGAGCAGACGTACTAGTTCGTCCTTTGAGAGGTGGTCGTATCTTGACATCACATAGCCTTTCGTCGCGGAAGAATACCTGTTTCTTCCTGACAAATCAGCCCGCCATTTCTTCGGAAATATGAAGCATCACCAGTTAAACGCGCGGTCGTATAACAGAGCTACTTTCTGCTCTTCCCATCTTGCTCAACATCACAGCTTCGCAGGATGCTCAAAAAGGCCGTCAGCAAGGCCGCAGCCGATGGAAGCACCGGAGGCGTAGCCCCTGGCTACGTTGAGGATGCTTTCGAGGGGAGAACGCAGCTGGCGGTCTTTTTCAGCATTCTGCTAGTCCGCCATCTGGCCTTCTTGAAAGAGCTGATTCAAAATCATGTTTTTCTTTTCCGGATCTTTGTAGTACTTGAGCGCCTTGGCGAAATTGTCCAGTGCGCTCTCGCGCTTTCCCTTTTGGGAATAGTATTCGGCGATGCCGTGGTAGGCGCGAGGATCTT
>JAKDNQ010000440.1 GCA_030456405.1 Nitrospira sp. | reverse complement strand
TCAGCCTCCGGAGCTGAGGGCCACAGGTTCAAATCCTGTCAGGCGCACCAAACCGAGCTTGCTCATACCGCGGGCTCAGTTGAGTCTTTTGGATTTGACGCCCGCGGATAAACACCGCCAGTGGTCGGCATCGAAAATTGAATACCCAGGTGGGGCCGTTAGCTCAGTTGGTAGAGCAGCTGACTCTTAATCAGCGGGCCGTAGGTTCGACCCCTACACGGCCCACCAAACCAAACTTCGTTCGTGCCGTTCGCCTAGTTTTCACGGCGAAACGGATACACCCTCCAGTGGACCCTCGTTTTCTCTTTCCCTTCGAGATTTTCCGGTCTAAAAGAGTTCTTGCAAAGCCCCTCCTCCTTTGAAAGAATGTGCTACTTTTATTTCAAAGCTAAATAAGCTTTGAAAGTCGTCTTACATTCATGATTTTCGCACCATGAACCCAAAAGACTTCCGAGCCCCAAGCGCAGGCAAAGTCATCCGAACGCCAACCGGCTACGCAGCATTCATTCCGACAAAACTGCCGCCTGCGCTCACATACGATAATCAACTCGTTCTCTCACTTTCACGCGCCGATGCCGCTCTCAGTGAACTTTCTGGACTAGGCAGACACCTGCGCAATCCTCACCTCCTAATTGCTCCCTATGTCCGACGCGAAGCGGTCTTGTCCTCCCGCATCGAAGGGACGAGAGCCAGCCTGTCTGATCTGTTAATAGATGAGATGGAAGAGCCGAAGCAGCGTACCGAAGATCATGACGTTCGGGAAGTACGGAATTATGTGGCAGCGATGGAACATGGTCTCGAACGGCTGCATACACTGCCCCTTTCGCTCAGACTCGTTCGAGAGATCCATGCGCGATTGATGAAAGGGGCCCGTGGCGATCGTACGACGCCCGGAGAATTTCGTCGCAGTCAGAACTGGATTGGTCCGTCAGGAAGCACTATCGAAACCGCTCCCTATGTCCCTCCACCACCGGAACATTTAGATGACTTGTTGGGAGACTGGGAACGGTTTCTCCATGAACGGGACGTATTCCCCGATCTCGTCCAGTGCGCCATCATGCACGAGCAGTTTGAAGCGATTCACCCCTTTCTCGATGGCAACGGCCGGCTCGGGCGGCTCTTAATTACACTGTTTCTCATTGAACGAGGCCGGCTGCCGCAGCCCCTCCTCTACCTTTCCGCCTATATAGAGGCCCATCGTCAAGATTACTATGAACTGCTGCAGCGGGTCAGAACACACGGAGACTGGATGAGCTGGCTCCAATTCTTCATTGCAGGGGTAACAGAAATTGCCCTTGAAGCAGTGGGGCAGGCTGGCCGTTTGATGGATCTTCGTGAAAAATTCCGTGCTCGTCTTCGCGACAAAGCAAAAGCATTGGCGCTGCTGGACGAACTGTTTCTTAACCCTTATATGTCCGTCTCACGGGCTGAACAAGTCCTAAAGGTCTCCAATCCCACCGCCAGACAAGCCGTGATGCTCCTTCAGCGAAAAGGAATGTTAGAAGAAATTACAGGACGCACGTGGGGGAAACTGTACCTGGCAAAACCCATCCTAGATACAATCGAGTTGACGGGGAAAAACAAATAGCTTCAATCCGAAAACCCGCCTCAGCCTGCTTCTCTTAATCAGCGGGCCGCAGGTTCGCCCTCTACACGAGATCGACCAAATCCTTCCCCCTTGCACCAGCCCTATTTTACCGTCTGAGCCGTTTAGGCTACGTCCAATTCTTGATTTTTGAGATTTTCAGGATGTCCGCGTAGACGTGCTCAATGGAATGGAGGACGAATATGACCTGTCCAAAATGTCAGAGCCCGAATGTTGAACCCACCCTGAAATGGACGCTCGCTGGCCGCAAAATGACCCTCCCGCAATTGCGAGTGTGGGATTGTCTGAATCTCGAATGCCGGCATCAGTGGCCGAGAGAAATCACAAGTCCCATTGTGGCACCCGCTCCTCTAACCAGTCCGGATCGACTGACCCAAGAGGTTTCGTATGAACCGCGCTAAGGTTCCTGCTGCATGTCCCCATCGCTCCTTGATGATCGAGGGCATTGATCACAGGCAGTCTGTCGAAACGTCTCGGTGTTATCATTGCGGAACCCCAGTGACCCGCCCTTTACTAATGTCCCTCTCCACATCGTTTTTGTTCCCGCGAAAGAGCCTCCATCTGATACTTAGACTTCTGATACCTAGGCCTTTCCCATCCATGAAACCAAAGCCGGGTGCCGCACCGCCGCCGCAGCCCGCTTAGCGCCTCTTGCGCGCATGAGAATGCGTTCCCCTTGCTTGCACTATCAGATTGGAGGTTCTCACCTCCCTCTCCTTGCGGTTTGAGCACCCTCTGCCTAGAATATGTGCTTTGCGAGGCTCCTATGCCCTTTTCGATTCGGCCCTTCCGCCGCTTCGCTGTGCGCTGCTCTGTGACCTACAACGCCGGACCATTCCAGGGCCAAGGCACTGTGTGGAATCTTTCCTGTACCGGATGGCGTCTGTCAGGAGATCTGCCCATGCGACCTGGAGAAACTCTCTCGCTCACCGTCACGCTCCCAAATGAACAGCACATCCTCATTCCCCAAGCCGTTGTCCGGTGGTCACGAGGCCAGGAGTTTGCCGTGGAGAATCTAGCGATTGAACCACACACACGGGCTCGGCTTCAGCATTATGTGAAGTGGTTGGCGCAAGAACCG
>JAKDNQ010000439.1 GCA_030456405.1 Nitrospira sp. | reverse complement strand
TTTTAATCATAGGAGACCGTAACGCGCCATGTGTCGCATGTCAATAAAGAAAATGGGTGGATTTGCACGTGATACCGGCAGGTGTTACACACTTACCCTTTGTGCAACAGTGAATGATAGCTTTCAGATCATGAATTTTGAAAGTCGTACGCCGGCTTCATTGGCCGGGAGCGGTCCGTCGAGCTTGTCTGTCCGATTCAGTACCGATGAATACAGGTAACATTTCACGTCCTTGAAAGCGGCCCCGCTACCCACTTGCCTGCCTGCATCACTCCGATAATCCTGCTGCGGTCGCGCAGCTGGTCAATGTGGCGAAGCGGATTGCCTTTGAAAAAGAGGAGGTCCGCCAGCTTTCCTTTCTCGATCGTTCCCACCTGGTCTTGAATCCCGATCAAGCGCGCGGCTGCGGAGGTCGAGGCAAGAATGGCCTGCAGTGGGCTCATCCCGAAGGCGACCATCCGCTCGAGTTCCTGGGCGTTCTCGCCGTGAAAGTTAAAGGGCGTCCCCGCGTCCGTGCCCATCGCAATCTGGATGCCGTCCCGCAATGCGTTCTTGAAGCTTACTTGATGGCGTTTGGTCATGGATTTCGCTTTGTTTAAGGCGCTTTCCGGAATGCCGCATCCGAGTCGGCAGGCGGCAGTAGTGGCCAGCGCGGAAAGTGTCGGCACCATGAAGACACCCTGCTGTTTCATCATGGCTGCGGCTTCTTCATCCATCAGTGTGGCATGTTCGATCGAATGGACTCCGGCGCGTATGGCATTTTTCATCCCCGACGATCCATGGGCGTGGGCGGCGACTTTCCTCCCGGCTCGTTGCGCTTCGTCCACGGCGGCCTGGAGTTCTTCAACCGTCATTTGTGCCTGGTCCGGAGAGGTGCCTGGCGTGAGGACGCCGCCTGACGCAATGACTTTGATGACGGCAGCCCCGGCGGCGATTTGTGCGCGGACGGCAGAACGGACTTGCTCTGCTCCTTCCACCTCTTGGCCGATAAATCTAGCGTGACCGCCGATCATGCAAATCGCCATGCCTGCTCCGACAATGCGAGGGCCTGGAACAAGTCCTGCGTCGATAGCCCGTTGCAATGTAAAGATGGAGTGGTCGCGCGATCCCACGTCGCGCACGGTGGTAAAGCCTGCCTCCAAGGTCCGCCGCGCAGCCTGGCTTGATTTCAGTAAAGTCAGCGCGGATGTCTCTTTGGCGATGGCCTCGACGACATCCGGTTCAGCGCCGAGGCAGAGATGCACGTGACAGTCGATCAGGCCCGGCAACAGCGTGAGTCCCCGGCCATCAATTTTGGTTGCGCCACGCGGGACAGAAAGATCTCGATCCGATCCGACCGCGGCAATCGTGGCGCCGCGAACGACTACCGTGGCCCGTTCGATTGTACGACCGGTTCCATCGATGACGCGTACTGAGCGAATCGCAACGGACTTCATCATGGTTTATCGAAAGATAGGGACATCGTGCGGCTCTTCACATCAACTACTGTGTCGTCGTCACCTTGCCCTCAGGAACAGGATAGGGCTCCATGTGTTCCGCCAATGTCAGGGCAAAGAACAAGTATGCGATCATGGCGAGAAGGGCAAAGGCCCCGGCAGCGAGCATCCAGAGTGATGGTCTCTTCTTCATGCGATGAACGCCCTCCCCAGTCAAAATGCCGGGCGGCTATAGACCCGCGCGGCGGCCTGGAGTCCAACGCCCGGAGTGGACAGCCAACCGCCACGGATAAATAGTTCTTCCAGTGCATTGAGCAACGTTAAGACATGGGCCTCGGTCGATGATTCACCCATCAAGCCGATGCGCCAGACCTTCCCCTTGAGTGGTCCGAGTCCGCCGCCGATTTCTATGCCATAGGTTGAAAGCAGGTTCGCCCGCACCTCGGCTTCAGGAATAGGAGAGGGTACTGTGACGCAGGTCAACATAGGGAGCCGATGGCCTGCCAGGGGAAGTGGCGGTAGTCCAAGTTCGGTCAAGCCCGCGACCAAGGCATCGCTATTGAGTTGATGGCGAGCGAAGCGCGCGGGCAATCCCTCTTCTTCGACGAGCCGCAACGATTCTCGCAGAGCATAGAGCATGGAGATCGGCGCCGTGTGGTGATAGGCTCTGACGCCCTCAGTCCAGTAATCGGCAATCAAGGCCATATCCAGGTACCAACTTTGGCAAGGATTTCTCCGGGCTTTGATGGCGCCTAAGGCGCGGTCGTTGAGTGTGAAGGGCGACAATCCTGGCGGGCAGCTCAAACATTTCTGCGTGGCGCTGTAGCAGACGTCAATACCTACACGATCGATCTCGATCGGCGCGCCTCCCAACGACGTCACAGCATCGACGACGAAGAGCGTGTCATTGATACGACAGAGGCGGGCAATTGGCTCAAGCGGCTGCCAGACGCCGGTAGATGTTTCAGCATGCACAATAGCCACCGCTTTGACCGGGCCAGATCGGCGCAATGCCATTTCTATGGCGTCTGGTTCTATGATCTGTCCCCAGGGGGCTTCCACACGAATCGCTTTACCGCCGCAGCGTTCCACTATACTGGCGAGGCGTGTGCCGAACACACCATTGACCCCGACGATGACCGCATCACCCGGCTCCACGATATTCACGATCGAAGCCTCCATACCGGCTGAGCCGGTGCCGGACACAGCGATGGTGAAGCGGTTCTTGGTCTGAAAGACCACCCGTAGCAGGGTTTGAAT
>JAKDNQ010000438.1 GCA_030456405.1 Nitrospira sp. | reverse complement strand
CCCCCCCCGTCATCTCCGGATTTGTGCCGTTATTGAATTGTACAGACTCGTTCAAATCCCCCGGATTTGAACTATAGTCTCCGATTCTTAATTCATGTGAAGATGAAGATGGGGATGGTGGCTTAAGCTTAGCTGAAGCTGAGCTTAAGCTAAGCTTCTTATTGCGCTTGGCTTCAACTCCCTTTTTCCCGGTTTCTGAGCGTTCCGTGTGATACGCGAGATTCTTGGCATACTCGCGTTCCATCCACTCATGGACCAACCGCTTTCCCTGGCGTTTCCATGCCTTCAGCACGATAGGCACATGCGTGGCGAATCGCTTGAGCGGGATGCCGACCAAGCGGGCGATTTCGGCGTGATCGGTCGGAAGTGTGCCGGGTGGGTCTTGCAGCCAGGAAATATCAAGCAGGTCTCCGTAAATCCCCTTCTGTTCGTGGCTCATCCCGATTTTGGCCTTGAGATGGTCGCCGGGGAAATATCGGAAATACGCCAAGTCCACGATCATTACTCCGTGATTTCCAGCGCGGATTTAATCCGAGGCCAGCCGAGTTGATCCGCCAGAGCGAATAATTTCTTAAGCGCTGCTGCCCGGCGAGCAATCTGTGCGTGCGTGGCACGCAAGCCATAGCGCGGCACTTTGGTCAAGGAGGCCATGGCGCATCCGACAATGAAGGCATCGCCCTTGATGTCTGTCTGCTGCAAAAGATCCGCTGCCGTTTTCCATAAGTAATCTGGATTGAAGAATTTCCCATCACTGCGTATATCGGCGTCGAATGCGTCGAGCGATTGCTTCAGCTCGGCGTCGGTCATGGTTGCCGTCGCGGCTTCAAGTTGTGTGGGCATGGTGGCCGTGGTCATTTCCGTTCACCTTTCAAAATAGGGTTGGATTACTTCAGCGATTGCTTGGCGAAATAGGCATCCAGCGCCGACCGCTGGAATCTCATCTGACCCCCTGCGTATATCCTGGGAATATCGTGTCGACGGTAAATGAATTGCGCGTTGAGCCGGTACACGGCGCACACTTCTGCCGTCGTAAGCCAGGGTTCGGAGGTCACGCCGCCTGCTCCCTGAGTATGTTGACGTTTTCGAACCATACATTTCTCCCTAGGTGATGGATGAACGGCACAAAAAAAGGCTGGGGCAATTGACGGTTAGGTCAATCACCCCAGCCTTTGCATAAGATAGGCTGAGTTATTATCCGAATCCGAATCTTCCGCTACTGAGTCTCTCTCACCAGCCCGGTTGACGATGTTTCGTCGTCACGCTGTCTCTTGAGGACTCGCGGTCTGCGCTTTTTCAATCTCACCAGTCGGTGAGTGATCACCTCACAACTTTTGAGGACTCGCGGTTTGCAGTACCTCAGTATAAACCCAGTGCGTGATATGTCAACCCCTGCTCTGAAATGTATCATGCATCCGCTCCCTGCACCTTGCAGCCGTAGCGGCATCAAGATGCACTCTTGCGTATGTTGTGACATGCAGGGAGGGGCAGGGACACGCAAGAGTGTACTAAACGGTATTACTTTGGTGAGAAAAAATATATTTTTGGGCTTGGCGGTTTTCGAGGAGAAAAGGCCCACCCGCTATCGAGCGAGCCCTCTGGATCTGGTTAGGCTGCAGTGATTTCATCATCACTGACACGGCACTCTTCAACGAACACCTGCTCCCGCAAGCGTTCCAAGTGGGCAATATGGCTTTCTAGCGCCGTGAGACAGGCCCCAACGCCTTCGAGTTCGGCATGCTCCTGTAGGCGGAACCGGATTAATTCAGCGCTGTCAATGGCAGTGGTCAGTTCGCTGGTCATCAGTGTGTCCCCCTGGTTTGGTTGAAGAATGATTACGAGCATTCCTATTCTCACGGCACGGTGCCTTAGTCAAGGGCAAACTTTCGGGAGATCGTCGCTTGTAGGCGAACCTGGGTCGGTCTGAGGGGTGTTTTGCAGGAGTTCGCTGAGGGTTTTTGTTGGCCGCGCCTTTCTCGCCATGCCAAGCTGTCCCAAATACTTTGCTAAGGCATCGGCAAGTTGCGTGCGTTGGAGTAGAACCGGCACGACTGATTTCTTTCTGTGATTCACGAGCGACGGTTGCTGTAAAAGCCACACGTCCAAGGAGTCGAGGAGCAACTTATTTGCGCAGCACAGGTCAATGACGGCCCGTTGCTGAGTCGATATAGTCTGAACCCCTCCGAGATCCGCAATCAATTCAGCCCGCCACCGGGAGAGGGCCCTAGCGGTACTCGTTCGGCGATCTAGCACGCGACTACCGAGCGCCTTTACCGCTCGCTTAAGGGTCGTAAGCCCGTGGGTTTGCCGGTTATCGACAGTTGTTTTATGCATACACGCGCCCTCCAAGACGGACAATCACACGGACAGGGCGCATTACAATCACGCTAAAGCGCTGGAAATAAAGGCGAAAAACATGTAGGCACGGTGCCTTTCTTAGGCGATAGGGTGGCCGTTCAGGAATGAGATCGGTCCGTGCATAGGGCGAGTGGTAAGATGCCCTTCTGTCCGTGTTCTGTCCGTTTTCTGCTCTACGCGGTCTATCAAATAGCCTTCTGTGAAGAAGGAAGCAATCGCCGAAACACTGCATTGATGTAGGGATTGATGTAAGAAATGTAAGATCTGTGTAGGTGGGTGTAGTACCTAATTGCCCTTTTAAGGCGAGGGTCCTGGGTTCGAGTCCCAGCCGGCTCACCACACATGG
>JAKDNQ010000437.1 GCA_030456405.1 Nitrospira sp. | reverse complement strand
GCATCGCAGTGAAAGAGGATGCCCTTTTCCTTGGCGATCTTGCCGATCTCTTTGACGGGGTTGATCGTGCCGATTTCATTGTTCGCCAACATAACGGAGATGAGGATCGTCTTTTCTGTAATGGCTTTCCGCACATCCTCGGGATTCACCATCCCGAATGTATCCACAGGGAGATAGGTGACTGCCGCTTTGCCCTTACCCTCTAACGACTTGACGGTATCGAGCACGGCGCGGTGTTCGGTGGACGACGTAATAATATGGTCGCCCTTCTCTTTGTACATTTCCAGCACGCCCTTGATCGCAAGATTGTCCGATTCGGTGGCGCCGCTCGTAAAGACGATCTCTTTCGGGTCGGCCTTGATCAGCTTCGCGATCTGCTTCCTGGCCTGCTCGACGGCTTCTTCCGCGGCCCATCCAAACGCATGGTTGCGGCTGGCCGCATTTCCGAATTTCTCGACGAAGTAGGGAAGCATGGTATCCAATACGCGTGGATCCATCGGTGTCGTGGAGTGGTTGTCCAAGAAAATCGGCAGTTTCATCGTTCAACTCCTTGTGCCGCAGGGGACTGAATGGTGATGAGGGGTACGCCGCCCATCATGTCTTGCAGGGTCATGCTATTGAGCAATTGGGCAATACTATCCTGAACTTTCAAGAGCGGTGTGCGGATATGGCAATTTTCCCGCTGCATGCAGAATTCTCCGTCCTTCTCGTGTGAACAGTCGGTAATACCCAGAGGCCCCTCGATGCTTTCGAGAATTTGCGCAATCGTAATCTGGTGCGCGAGTCGGGCCAATAGATATCCGCCCTTGGGACCATTGTGGCTCTCGATCAGTGCGTTCTTGGCAAGGGTTTGAAGCACTTTGGCCAGCAACTCAAGGGGGATGTTATATTCCTCCGCGATCTCCTTTGTATTCACCACGCGCCCGGGAGTCACGTCGCCGAATTGGACAGTCGCGATGTGCTGAAGGGCCATGAGGGCATAATCTGCTTTTTTTGAAATCTTCAACATTGCTATTGCCGATCTCTTAGGTCGGAGACTATAATGATCTCCGATCAATATGGTCGGACTAAGAATAGCACGCAAGTTTCAAAACTGTCAACAGTTGGAGATAGAATGAAGGCTGAGGCAGACAGAGAAAGGAACGGGTAGATGGGCGGGACCAACCCCTATATTGAAAAAACTGACTACGAGCTTCCTCAAGTCGCCTATACCGTCACCTTTATCGCTCCTGGCGGCGTAGTAACGAAGGTTGAGGTCGATCCAACCAAGATTCCCTACGGTCCGACAGGGCTCCCAGGGAGTCTTTTGGACGTAGCCATGGGCAATGGGGTTGCACTGGAGCATGTCTGTGGGGGCGTCTGCGCCTGTTCAACCTGTCACGTCATTGTCAAACAGGGTCTTGAGAGCTGTAACGAAGGCACAGACGATGAGTTCGATCAGTTAGAGGAAGCGCCGATCATTACGCTGCAGTCACGGCTCGGTTGCCAATGTGTGCCGAACGGCACGAAGGATATTGTGGTCGAAATCCCGGCGGTCAATAAAAATCTCGTCAGAGAAGGCCATTAATCATAGGTCTCTACTTTCACTGCTTTCCGGTCATAACCCGCCTCGACAAAATACGCTCGCAACGGTCGCACGAAGCCTTTTGTTCCACAGAGCATGGGGATCACTTTTGGCGCATGATCGATTAACGGCTTGAGCATCGAGAGTGTGAGATCGACAGCCTGCTGCTCCCCTCCAGCGGCCACCAATGGAAGATAGCGAAACCCGGGGTGGGTCATGGCCAGCGTCAGTAGTTCCTGATGAAAAAGTCGTTCATTCTCTGCTGGAGCAATGGCAATGAGGAGAATGGTTGCCGTCTGTCGCTGCGCATAGAGATGCTTCAACATGCAGCGGATCGGGACGAGACCGGTGTAACGGGCGATCAGGATCAATTCTCGATCGAGTAGAGTCGGAAGGATGAAATTCCCATAGGGGCCTGAAAGCTGTGTGGTATCACCGGGCTTGAGTGTATAGAGATAGTTGGACCCTAGGCCGCCTAATACACGATCGAAGATTAAGGTCAACTCGCCTGACGACGTGCCGGGCGCTGCCATAGAATAGGCCCGATTGAGCGGTGGTTTGGCGCCGACCGGCAGTTTGAGTGAAACCCATTGGCCAGGCTGAAAGGCAATGTTCTGAACGGCAGGAAGAAGCACGAGCTGGCGAACATGAGGGGTAAGATCGTTTACCGAGAGTACCGCCGCAGGTTGGATGAATTCGGCCATATGATTTCCTTCTTCCTCATAGCAGAAGCTACGACGAGATGGAAGCTCTACGTTTCCTGTACAAGACTTTTCCCTGCATGCTATAGATACCGACCATTTCTCCAACAACGCAGCACCATTTTATGAGCCAAGTCAGGGTCAGATTCGCGCCTAGTCCAACCGGGTTTCTCCACATCGGAGGCGTCCGCACGGCGCTGTTCAATTGGCTCTTTGCCCGCCAGCAGAAGGGCGTGTTTGTCCTCCGTATCGAAGACACGGACCAGAGCCGCTCGACCGATGAGTCTATCCAAGCCATTATTGAAGGAATGAAATGGGTGGGACTCGATTGGGATGAAGGCCCATTCCGTCAGACTGAGAGGATGGATCTCTATCGGAGCCATGCCATGCAGCTTCTTGAGAAGGGGCAGGCCTATTGGTGCCACTGCAAAGCAGAAGAAC
>JAKDNQ010000436.1 GCA_030456405.1 Nitrospira sp. | reverse complement strand
CCATCGCGACAAAGGGATGGAAGGGAAGCTGGAAGTGCGATAAGTGTGGCTACGAACATAGAGCCCTCCAAGCAGGAATTGCTCCGCGATCTCCTCAAGCAAGTGTCTCGTCTCTTCTACACGACGTTGGCCGTGGTTCCAGCAGATGTGCGCGATCAAGTCAGCCTCGCCTATCTCTTTGCCCGAGCGGCGGACACGATTGCAGATACGGAGTTGATCGATCGTCCGCGTCGACTGGATTTACTCGGCCAACTCAAAACGCAGTTTGTGAGCGATCCGGTTGCCTGGACTCAGATACGAGAGATCCAGCGAGCGGTTGTGCCAATCCAACAGAATCCTTCCGAGCGCATCCTGCTTGAACGACTGGAAGATTGCTTCAAGCTCTTCCAGACCTTTTCACCGGACGATCGGCGCCGCGTACAACGACTCATGACGACGCTGACGCAGGGTATGGAGATTGATCTCACCGTCTTCCCAGGAACGTCGGCGGAAAATCTTACGGCGCTCAAAACGCTCGACGATTTGGACCGCTACACCTATTACGTCGCCGGCTGCGTGGGCGAATTCTGGACAGATTTGATGTGTGCGCACCGAACAGCGCTGGCATCGTGGAAGGTGCGGGAGATGTCGGAAGTCGGCGTGAGGTTTGGGAAGGGCCTCCAGCTCACAAACATTGTGAAGGATATCGCACATGACCTCCAGAAAGGCCGCTGCTATGTGCCGACGTCCATGCTGGCCGAAGCCGGACTCACCGAACGGGACTTACTGAACCCACAGAACCGCGCGCGTTTTCAACCAATCCTGAGCAAACTCGTCCGCATGGCGGTGGAACATCTCGACCAAGGCTGGCTCTACACGATGTCGATTCCACGCTATGAAACCCGCCTGCGACTGTCCTGCATGTGGCCGATTCTCACCGCCGGCGAATCCCTGAAGCTCGTCATGAGTTCCCCCGATCTCTTAAACCCCGCCGTAAAAGTGAAAATCCCCCGCAGCAAGGTCTACCAAATCATGGCACTCACCACCGGTACCGCCGCCTGCGGCTACACCGGCACCGCCTACTGGGGCCGACTGAGGAAACAGATCGTGTGAATCGACCCGCTTCTGGTCATTGCTTTTTGTCGAATAGACATTGTCGAATAGACAATTGAAGCCCTTGTCGGCTAGGCTACACTCACTATGAGTCTTTCTTGAGTAAACCTATGGAACATGAGGCTGTGATAGAAGCAGTACCAGGGCTAGGCGATCTCGCCCAGCGATTCAGGATTCGCATGATCCTCCAGTTTGGATCGACGGTCACAGGAATCACCCACAACCGCAGTGATCTGGATCTGGCGGTTCAGCTCGACAGTCCCAACGTGT
The DNA here is from genome assembly GCA_030456405.1 of Nitrospira sp. Next base: position 1,345 of record JAKDNQ010000436.1, on the reverse strand, counting down.
CGCTGCAGACCATTTTGGAAATTCAAGAGGCATTGCAGACGCAATTCCCAGGACGCGAGGTGGACATGGCGATCCTCAACCGGGCAGACCCCCTCTTTTTGAAGAAAATCGTTGAGTCATGCCGCGTGCTGTTCGGTATGCCCCAAGATCTCGCCCACCTGCGTCTCTACGCGTTCAAAGCGTATCAAGACTTTCGGCCATACCTGGAGCTTGAACGGCAGTCTGTCGCTCGGCGACTGGCAGCACTGGTAGCGGAGCCCTCACGCCCATGATCGATCGCTTGCTCATCACCAGAAAGATGAGCCTGATTCTTGACGATCTGGCTGCCATGACCCAGGTGTCTCAATTATCTCGCGAGCAGTACCTGAAGGACTCCATCAACGAGGCCTTGGCCGAGCGATACCTCGAACGGGCCATCGGCCGTATGATCGACATCAATTTTCATCTGGTCACTGAGTCAGGCCATGCGCCACCCAAGGACTATCATGAATCCTTCGTCCTCCTCGGAACGCTCGGCGTCATGACGACCGATCTTGCCAAGGAGATGGCGATGGCCGCCGGGCTCCGCAACCGGATCGTGCATGAATACGATGACATCGATCCTGAGCGAGTATACGAGGCGTTGCCTGTCGCGATCCGTCAGATTCCCATATACTTGGGTCACATTCAGCGCTTCGTTGAGAAATTACCGCAGGCGTGACGAGTCGATGCCCTGCAGCCGGCGAATCGCTGAAGCTGGTCATGCATTCCCCCGATCTCTTGAACCCCGCCGTCAAAGTGAAAATCCCCCGCAGCAAGGTCTACCAAATCATGGCGCTCACCACCTCCACCGCAGCCTACGGCTACACCGGCACCGCCTACTGGGGGCGACTGAGGAAGCAGATTGTGTGAGCCAGCAACCGGAGTGATGGAGAAATGGATCAGATTGCTCGATTGGCGAGAGATAACCGATTAGGCAGAAACGCGTTCCCATTCCTTGGCACGGGCCGCAAAGGCTTCTTGGTAGGTCGGCCAATCGTGCAATGTCGCAGGATCGAAGTCTGCTCCGTTGGGCCACACAATCGTTTTCACTTCTGGGTCGATAGCGACCTGGTTGAACAACAGTGAATCAAGAAGCGGACCATACAGTTCACCGGCAAGGACCGGTCTCAAGTTGATGACTCGTTCCACGTTGTCTGTGAATTGAACGCGCAACGTGTACGGTCCCACGACCTCAACGACGCAAATCTGATAGATAGGATGTTTCATGGTACCTCTCTATGCCAAAAGTGCGGCGTATGAAGCTTGAACCTCGACGAACATTCGAATGATGATCCCAAAGAAACGACATAGTTCAGGCACGTTC
>JAKDNQ010000019.1 GCA_030456405.1 Nitrospira sp. | reverse complement strand
TGAACTGCGGCAAGATCTGCTTCATGTCCCTGGTGGGAATGATCCTCGCCAACTCTTCCGCTGCCGCTTGATGCGCCAAGGCCAAGTCGTGATAGGCGGGTGGAAAATTATCAGGCGGCTGACTCGCCTCGGGAAGAGGCGCGTCTTGGACTTCGGCGAGCTCAGTCGAGCCGCGTGCCTGGGGTTGGGCGGGTGAGATGAAACGGCGGGGCATGAAGAACCCCAGGTGCAATTCAGTCAGCCCTCTTGCCAACTCGTAGTCCTCTTCTACCAGCGCGTTCACGATGACCTGAATGGTCTCCAGGTGCTGTAACATAACAGCGCGATGCTCTTTCCAAGCCGATGGAGACAGTGGAATGGGATGCTTGGAATCGGACGTGAGATATGGAATAGACGATTGCGGCTCTTCGTGGCGGCGTTCGGCCTCGCTGCAACCAGCCGACAATACTGCACACAGCACACCCAGAGCGACTCTTCCAAGAAGGATCTGTCCCCCTCTATATAATGGTGACATGTCCGTCGCTCGTGTGTGTCAGCCGATGGAGGCGCACGCACTTCTGAGCGTGATCCCTAGACAAAACGGCCACATCCTACTTCTCAATGATGCTGATGCTGAAGGTCATGATCATGACGTTCAATGACTTTCTTTCCCGCTCCGACAGATTTCGGTTTCAGTGGGGTAAATCGGGCGCCATACGCGTCCTGTCCCGGCAACTTGACGAACACCACAATCACCGTCTCCGGCGTGACAAGGAACTCCCCAGTCCCCGTCAGCATATTCTGTTGTGATGGCTCCAGCTTGACGATGATTCTGCTCCCAGCCTTACCTTGCTGAATAGTTGCCTTCCCCTCTCCACCATCGGTCTTCATCGCTTGCCATACGTGATCGGTCACATGCACTGTCAGCGCTCCCTCCTTCGCAACGAGCTCCAGATGATAGGGACCTGCCGCACGCACTTGCCCGCCATGCGGGGACGGCATCGCATCCAGAGATGCATCCGTATGGGCCCAAACAGGCTGCAACACAATCAGAAGGGCAGCAAGCACAGCAACAATGATCGATGCGTTCATTTTTTCTCCTCAATCTACATATCTTAGGACAGATGGAAAATTCTCAAAGACATTTTAACCCACATGATTCGTAAGCGCCTCTACTATCCTCGCCAATTTTTTCTTTGCTCCGCGGCTCCTTCCTCCCTTTCCTTGGTTCGCGCCCGTACGTTTCACCTTGCACTGCTCACCCTTCACGATTCACGCCTGCAAGATCGTCATGATTCGCAAGCCGAAACGCCGACAAGCTGAGTAAGATCGTACCGGAGCAGATCGCCGATGCGGTCGATCGTCACATCCGCCGGCGGGTAACTCTTGAGCAGGTGGGGATCGTGAGCATAGTGTCCCTGCCGGGGAAATACGGTGGTCACCCGCGCGCCCCAAATGTTCTTGACCGCCGTAAGGATTCTGAGCTTGTCGTCCACCAGCACATAATGATCGCCCGGATACCGCCGCTCGACATCGTCGAGTTCCTGTTCTTTGTGGATGTAAATCAGCACATGGCCTTCCACCGCTTCGAAGAGACCGGCGCGTTCTATTTTCCTCGGTTGGAACACCACATCCCCATCCGAGAGGATGACCGCCTTGCCCCATTGCTTCACATGCTCCACCGAATTGAGCGCATTCAGAAACAATCGATTCGCAAACGGATAGTTCACCAGAAAGTGAGAGACCGTCAAGACTTGTGGATCGCGTGGATGCTCGACCCGAAAACGCTGGAGCGCCCCTAAGTAGTCGGCGTAGCCGAGTTCCGTTCGTAACTGCTCGAAAATCGCCCAGTAGTTTTCCTGCCGTTCGTGTCCCACCGTCTGTTCAAGATGGCGCTTGAGGTCGGCCGTCACCCGATCGTTGTCGAGAAGGGTGTTGTCGACATCGAAGAGAAAGACGACGTTCGATGTTGTCATGGGTGCCCCCCACTGGCCGGTGTCGTAGGTGTGAATCCATATGCTCACAGAATATCCCGTGCGAATTTCCGGTACGTTGAGGATTTCGATGGGTCGAGAATGAAGCCTGCGGGAGTTTTCAGCATCCTGCTAGCTCGCATTATTCATGACGGTTCGTCGCGAAATTTCCAGAAAACGCGTTCCTCGTGAAGCGTATCTCGTATTTCGCAAGCGACGATACAAACGCGTCTTTTCCTTCCAGAGTTTCACGCTTCACGAACGACGAGCGACGAAGAACATGGCAGCGGATCGGCGATTGTAGCAGAAGTGTTCATGAATAATGCGGGCTAGTACTTGTCGATGATGGCTTTGAGATCACTGCCGGTGATCACCTCTTGCTCAAGCAACTTCTTCGCCCCTTCGAGGAGCGCGGGCTTGCGTTCTGTCAGCAGCTGTTTCACACGCTCGTACTGCTCATCGATGATACGGCGCACTTCGCAGTCGATCTCGCGGGCGGTTTCTTCAGAGTAGTCGCCTTTCTCCTGAGGCGCCTGGATCTGCATCATGACTGGCTGGCGTTCACGATCGAGCGTAATGGTCCCCAGCTTGTCGCTCATCCCATAAGATTTGACCATGCTCTTGGCAATGTCTGTGGCCTTGACCAGGTCGTTTTGCGCTCCCGTGGAGGCCTCACTGAATATCAATTCTTCCGCAATCCGCCCTCCGAGAAAGACGGCAATTTTGTTCTCCAGCTCCGTCTTCGTCATCAGGAAACGATCCTCTGTCGGAAGCTGAAGGGTATAGCCCAACGCGGCAATCCCACGGGGAATGATGGAGATCTTCTGTATCGGGTCTGCTCCGGGAAACGACAGTGCCACCAATGCGTGACCTACTTCATGGTGGGCCACCCGCTCCTTCTCCATCTTGTTGAGCACCCGATTCTTCTTTTCCAACCCGGCGACAACCCGTTCCACCGCTTCCTGCAATTCCGAAATGCCCACCTGCTCCTTATTTCGACGCACGGCCAAGAGCGTCGCTTCATTGATAATATTGGCGAGATCGGCGCCCGAGAACCCGGGGGTCATTCCTGCGATCACCTCGAGGTCCGCATCCGGACCCAGGGCCACCTTCTTTGCATGGACGCGTAAGATGGCTAAGCGGCCGATCTTATCCGGTCGATCGACCAATACCTGACGATCGAACCGGCCCGCCCGCAAGAGTGCTGGATCCAGAATTTCAGGCCGATTGGTGGCCGCCATCAGAATGACAGCAATGCGGGGATCGAAGCCGTCCATCTCGACCAGCAACTGATTCAGGGTCTGCTCGCGTTCCTCATGCGACGCGGGTCCCATTCCACGGGCTTTTCCGAGCGCATCCAGTTCGTCGATGAAAATAATACAGGGCGCTTTGGCCTTCGCCTGTTCGAACAAATCCCGCACGCGGGCCGCCCCGACCCCCACGAACATTTCCACGAACTCGGACCCGCTGATGCTGAAGAAGGTCACCCCGGCTTCTCCGGCCACGGCGCGGGCCAAGAGAGTCTTGCCGGTTCCAGGCGGACCGACGAGCAGGATGCCTTTCGGAATCTTTCCTCCAAGACGCGTGAACTTTTCCGGCGTCTTGAGAAAATCAATCACCTCGCGCAGTTCTTCCTTTGCTTCGTCCACACCGGCCACGTCCGCGAAAGTGACCTTCGTGTCCTTCTCGGCATAAATCTTCGCCTTCGACTGCCCCACGGTCATGAACCCACTCTGGCCCTGCCCGAAACGCCGCATGGCAAAGAACCAAATACCGACGAAGACCACCGCCGGAAGGACCCAGGAGAGAATATCGCGCAGGAAGGTGCTTTCAATGACGCCGCTGAACGTGACGTTGCGCGAGTTGAGATCCTTAACCAGATCGGGGTCTTCAACCCGAACAGTGGTAAACGACTTCTGCTCTTTAGCCCCTTCTTCTGATTTCAACTTCCCGGTCACTCTCTGATGCGTGACCGTGACTTCAGCCACCTTGCCGGCCGTCACGAGTGTCTTGAACTCGCTGTACGGAAGCTCTTCGAGCTTCTGGGTGGCCACGATGAAATCGTGCACGAGAATGATCGCAACAATCGCAAGAACGACATACCAGATCGAAAAGGAAATTTTCCTATTCACTGGCATAGCGGTTACCCACCCACCTTTCGATGTCCGAATCCTCGCTCATAATTACTGATACATACTTCAGCTGCGGCAGTAACCCGACTTCGCCTAACATAACACCGATTGCAGCAAAGGGAAGGGCTAGGCCGGATAAACAGGTTCTTAGGTCCGCACTAACACAACCGCGGCCAGCAAGACAGCCAGCGTTAATATGAGCGAGCTGCGAGCGATCCAGGGAGACCAGGTAACCATGGCACGATCGGAGCTGGTTCGGCTTTCAACGGGAAGCTGCAATATCTGTCCGACACGAGGACCGAGGACGAAATCGTGCGTCACGGTAAAGAGAAGAAGTATCGCGACAAGTCCGAGCTTGACGCTCAGAATCGTCGGCCACCCTGATGGGTTCATGATCGAGACCCCCCGTTGATGCAGCAACATCGGGCCAGTGAGCAAGAGTATGGCGATTGCGCTCCAGACGACTGGACGGAACCGCAGGGCGGTGGTCCGAATGAGCGCTGTCTTCTGCGACACGAAGGGTTCACGCCTGAGCACCGGAACCAGTACAACAGAGAGAAAGATCGATCCGCCGATCCAGCTGACCGCCGCAAGCACATGGAGCCATACCAAGAAAACCATCATCCCCGCCGATCCATTGATGAGCCTCTATTAGTCATAGCGCGAGACGAGCGCGACCCGAAGGCTGAAGGGGTACAGGCTGAAGACCAGGCGTCGCGCTTTTCCCATCAATCTCACACGTCTCGATCGAGTCGGCGATCAGCGATTGTAGCAGAAGCGCTCCTGCGCGCGCGGATTAAGAATGCACTCTGGGCTCTTTGACGAGAGTGTGTCCAACAAACCCGGAGAATGTCAGACTGACGGACGCAATCGCTAAGTAGTGTTTAAACGTTCTTACGGCAAAAACCACATCTTTGACTTTGCTCTTCTTTTGCAGCAGCTCACGAATCTGCGGTTCGGCTCGACAGAAATTTTCAAACCACGCGTCGAGCGTTTTCGGATAGGACAAATACGGCATCTTGTTCGGCTCGATTACATTGAAATACCTCCTAAAGCATTTCATGTTGGAAGAAAAGTTCGGGCAAGATCCATATGGAAAAATGTATTTCATAAACCATGGATCCGCTCTGTAGAACCATGATTCTGAATAAATCGAATGCATCAGCGCCTGCCCGCCTGGATTCAACGCCATGGCGGCTTTCTCATAGAGGTCATCGAAGTCACTGATGTGCTCCAACATGCCCATTGAAATGATGTAGTCGTACGTCCCTTCCATGTTATGCACATTTCTCAATTCCACCGTCACAAGATCTTGCAACTGCCTCCGTTGAATTTCTTGTGTAATGTACCGGTGCTGTGCAGAGGACAGGGTGAGGCCCTTTGAGCGAATGCCGAATTTCTCCGCCATGAAAAACAACACCCCTCCCCACCCACAACCTAAGTCGAGCAAGGTCTTCCCACGGCTGTGTCCATCGATTCCCATTCGTGTGGCATAACATTCCAGCTTGTTCGTTTCAGCTTCTTGTAGAGTCTTGGTATCGGGATCCCATTTCCCGCACGAATACATGCGATGATCCCGATCGAGCCAATAGTGGAAGAAGGTGTTCGAATCGTCGTCGTGATCGAACCAGTCGCTGAGAGAATAATGGTTGTCCATCGTGGCATGCTGCCGTGGCTTGATAAAGTAACCGGCCCCTCTGGCGCGGACAACTGCCATCATGTCGAAGATCGAAAGATGCCGGAGAATGCGCGGGGACGTTGCGTAGACACAGATACACAAGAACTCTTTATAATCCTCATCCTTCACCTCGATAAGCCCTTCAGAATACCCTTCGCCCAGTCCCATATTGCCTTCCAGAAATATTCTTTGAAAGAGGCGCTCTGCGTTGTGAAACGACACGTCCACAATTCTTGAACCACTGCCGATCACAGGCTGAGGAACGCCGTCGAACGCGAACCGGAACCCGAGATTGGGTCGCTCCTCTTCCACATAGGCGCGAGTCACTTTTAAGAAGATGTTCTGTTCCCGGGTCAATCCTCTCATAAAGGTCTCCCCTCGTATTCAACCAACGCGCACAACACGTATGTTTTTACCGCTTACTATTTTTATACGCGCGGCTCAGGATATTGAAGCGCACTGATTGATCCGGCCAAGACCGCTTGCGATCCGGCAAAGCCAGGTCACGATAACCGTCAGGACGCTGTCGGAGAGTGGTCGAACTTGCAATAGGTTTGGAGTTGACTCTCGCCTTGAATACGGAGAGTCGAAATGCTTGACCCACGAACTGAACCGCCGATTCCAATTCCATCGGCAACGAGGGAAAGATCACGATCGCTACCCTTTGATGTTGATGCCGCACATAATAAAGATCAGTGTCCGCAGGATCAAGCGTGCCGGCTGATCGCGTTGCAGGCGAGGCGAATGAGGCCGTCCGCAGCAGCCTACTTCGCCTTCGGAGCCATTCCGGCTACAAATGCCGGAAGCGACGGGGTATTGGGCGAATGAGAAATAATGCGGGCTACTCACGAAACCGAGCCGGAAACTGTTTCGCCAATGCTGTCATGAGAGTATCCGCAATGACATAGACGTGCTGTCGCATCATCGACCAGGTTTCCTCTAGCTTCGCATACTCTTTTTTCTTGTACTGGTTGATTTGGAGAACATGGTGAGCTCCATGCGCCGCGATCAGGCCCCGAACGGTGTTTATCGGCAGGTTGTGGGGATTGATTCCGTTGAAGAACACCTCGATGTCGTCGGCGTTGGATGCCAAGCGGGCAAGGGCACTATCTTGTTGTCGCTGATTCCCCGCGATGGTGGCCTCGGAGTAATCTTTGACCGCGCCATAATGACCGCTCAGCAAGGTAAAGAGCTTCTCAGACCTCGCTTGTCCGTAGAACGGTATAAACGTGTCCGCAATCTGTTTGGCGTTGGCTAAGACTTGCTTATCGGCAGCATCCCGCGCCGCCGGATCGGTTGCCGCGTTGTAGAGCACGACGTGCTGAATCAAAAAGATGTGCCCGAGCCAGAGATCGCGGAAAGCCTTCTGCATCTCCACCACACGGAGGAGATTCGCATCCCCGGCTGCTCGCGATTCGTAGTCACCGCCCACTGGGCTCACGAGCGCAAGCACCAACACTGCTAGAAACGGATATATCCTGCTCATAACGCTCTCCTTCGATTCTGCTGGTTCTCGCTCATGGCTGACATCTGAGGGCTTCGTCGCTTCCCTTCATCTTCGTCTTCGTGAAGAGTTGGCGCCTCTCTGTTCCTTGTGGAGGAGAGAGTTTTTCGGAAGCTAGCCTACAATCACTCAGAGCTTCACTGCAAGACGACATTATCATCCGCAACAACCGTGCCTGGGCTCATACGCGAGGTTCGTTCCCAATTTCATCGACCAATATGGAGGTGAGCCCACTGGAAAGAACAAGTTGTGTTGTGTAATTCTGTCGCATTCTTCGACAGGCATAGACAAAACAGGGGCTGGCATTGGGATAGATGGCGAATCGCGGAGGAGTCGCGACTCAGCACACAGGGTTATCCATAACAGGGCTTGGGATCCCTGAATCTTTTTCTGATTGAGAGCCTCGCATTCATACTTGATTAGCACGTATCGATGGTGTTCGATCGTCATGCGGAACAGCTGCTACATCGCTGAGTTCACACCCCGAGTCCGGAGATATCTTCACGCCTTATGCTATGTCCTCATCGCGACCGTCATGGGCGCATCGTTTCTGCGCACCGCAACAGCAGCGGCGAACGACGCGCAGCGCTCGGTTGAGGATATTGCCGCACTTGCAACCAACGCTCGCATGCTGACAGTTGCCGAAGGCCTCTTTATCATGGGCACCACCCGCGCAAGCCACGAACCGTTCAGCTTTGATCTCCAGTACGACGACACAGAACAACCACAACGCCGCATCTGGCTCAGTCAGTATGAAATCGATCGGGACGAGGTGAGTCTGGGAGAGTATCTGCTGTGGCTGCGGCAGCAACAACGCCACGTCTCCGAAGAAGTTCGGAAACTGATCGATCATGTCACGACCATACACGCCATGCAGCCCGAGACGTTGACACGTTGGCCGGCACTCTACGTCACCTGGTCTGAGGCCTCGGACTTTTGTCACACGTACGATAAGCGGCTACCAACGGAGGCCGAGTGGGAGAAAGCTGCGCGGGGCGCCAGCGGCAATCTCTTTCCTTGGGGGCAGAAACCTCCCACGCCCGCGCTGGCGATGTTCGGGCAGTATCACGCCCACGAGATTCCCATCGTGGCTTCCGTCGATAGTGGCGAGGAAGGGCGAAGCCCCTATGGCCTGCATCACATGGCAGGGAATGCGGCTGAGTGGGTCGAAGACTGGTTTGGGATCGACTACTATGCGACCATGCCGGATCGTAACCCCCACGGACCTGCCAACGGCCGATACAAGGTGGTGCGCGGTGGATCGTGGAAAAGTGCGCCGGCCTTGTTGCGGACGGCCACCAGAAGCGGGGCATCGCCGGATCGGCGCGCCGCGACCATCGGGTTTCGCTGCGCGCGGTCTGCGCGATAAGAGAAGGTAACTGTCGTTTATGAGGACTTATGTAGTTTGGAGTTGCCTGCTGGTCGCGATTCTGATGAGTCCTGGCATGACGCACTATGCCGGCTTCGCCGCTGCGCCGGAAAACGAAGAACGAGCCTGGAAAATCTATACGAATGCCCGCTTCGGTTTCTCGGTCCGTTATCCGGAGAGCTGGCGTCTTGGGAATCCGCTGCCGGATGGGACCGGCGTGACGCTCTATCCTCCTATCGACAACAGTCTCGTCGCCTTATCCGGACACATGAATCTCTTGGAGGGCAAGAGCCAGGATGGACGGCAGACACTCGATGAATTTGCCATAGCCCATCGCCGCATTATCACGGAACTCTACGGCAAGAAAACGATCGCGGTGAAGTGGCGGCAAGACCAAGAGACCTCGTTGGCCGGATTCCCCGCGAAACGAATGACATTCCTGTATTCGGATACCACGCAGGGCGACATGATCGAACACCACATCTTTTCACTCGGCCGCAACGAGGGTCGCGGGATACGAATCAAAGTGCCTCTCCCGGCAGAAGACCGAGTGATGCCGGCGATCACAAGAATGTTGGAGACCTATCAGCCGGGACGAGATCAGAACGCGGTCAGTCCGATTGTCCCAAAGCAGGAAGGGCGATAATTACGATATCCGCTCAGGAAAATTCTCTCCATCAGAACAGTAGCCTTCCCATTACCACCACGTAGTTCACGAGGTTTATCAGGCAGATACTCAAAACTATAGGTCCACTTCGGCGGCCTTCATGGCGAAGCGGACGAAAGAGGCACAGCGCCTGATTCTATTCAGGTCGGGCATCGCCTCCACAATCTGCTTGGCATGAATTCCGTCTGTGTAGGGACGCCCAGTATGTTCACGAAAGGTTTTCATAATCCGCTTTTTCGGGTTGTGGACGCTATCTGAATGTTTCACATCGGGAACACGCACGGGATGAGCCGGGCGTGAGAGCACTTGCGAGATCGCTCGACCATCTGTAATCAGCCAGGCTTCCAGTTCTTCTTCTATGCACACAAGATAGACGGGCTTTCCCTTGAGACCAGCCTTTCTCAAGGCCTTGGCGATAGCCTGCCTGTCCTCTCTGCGACAGGGCCTAGCCCCAGCTTCACGCCAAGGTGGATAGAGGTCCCACGCGATAAGTACGCGCTGACATCCATCCTTGAACAATTGCGCCGCTGCCTCACCGCAGTCTGCAAGCAACTTGGGTTTGTTATCCAGGGTAATGCTTGCTATCTGAATGCCAGGCTTGAGACGTTTCGCTAACAGTTCGCACACGGCTTTGTCGGCGCCAGCCGGGCCGCACTCGAAGATCATCCCGACCTTCATCGAACCCGCTTCTTGTTGAACAGCCCCATCGTGTAGAGCCGGCCTGGGCTGAAATCACGCGTCCAACGCCGGAGCGCTTTCTGATCGGCAGGTCGTGTAAAAGCGGGCTCACCATTGATGCGCTCAACCATCACGATGTGAGAGAGATCCAGGAGGTCGAGGAGATAGGGTGAATGGGTCGTGACGATCACCTGAGACCGCCCAGATTCAACCAGGGTGCGAATCTCATCCACCAGCAAGTGGAGTGTTCGGGGATCGAGCCCGTTTTCGATTTCTTCGATCACCATCAGCGGGGGCGGGCTCGGATGGCGAAACAGCGCAAGGAATGCGAGAATCCGAAGGGTGCCGGTCGATAACAGCCAGCCGGGGACTTTGAAATTCGATTCCGTCAACTGAAGATAGACCGTCCGCTCCAGTTCGGAAGTCAGAGCCGGTTGGAGGTCCTTGGCGTAGGGCAAGACATGCTGCAGTGTCTCGACGATGCCGTCGAAGGCCGCCTGATCGAGCCTACGAATGCTCAAGAGATAATCGGCGATGTTTGACCCTTCCCTGTTTAACTGAACCTGTCCACCGGTGCGGTGTTGAGGAACCGGCGCTCCCATGGACTGAGGAACTAGCGAGACAAATTGCCACGCAAAGGGATATCGATCCAATGCTTTCCCCAATTCCGATTCGCCATCTGTATCCTTATATTGCTGTGGACGGCCATTTTTATGTCGTATGGCAACATTTCCCTGCGCATCGCGTTGCATGTCGAGTTGGTTTTTGATGACAACTCTTTCCTCCTCGATAAAGAGTTCGTTTGCTGCCGGTCCAGCGTTGACACGGAGAGCGGCAGAGAATGCGCCTGTTCCAATTCTCCCCTTGAGGTCAAAACTCATAGGGTTTGCATGAAAAGACCGACCGCGTGCAGGTTGGCTCAGTCGGTGCGATACGCCTTGGTGCCACACATGCTCGAACCCTCTCCAAGGCTGCATAGCCACATCCAGGCCATGCTCGACAATCCCTTGGAGAGTTTCTAATCCCTCCGCGATGCTGCTCTTACCGGAGCCGTTATTGCCGATAAAGACTGTCAACGGTGTGAACTTAACGGGACCACTGTCGCGGACAGCTTTGAAGTTCTTGAGGCGAAAGGAGCGGAGAAAGGGGCTTGTCATCGGATCAGCCCCCGTTCCACATCCCGGTATGCGTTCAGCGCCGCGACCTTTACCGGATCGGGCACAATCGGAAAGGTAGTGAGAATATAAGCAAACTCTTCTTCAGTCAGGCCATACAGGTGAGCGATGAGACCGTCGAGTTCGGCTCGAAGCTTGGCACGTTCTATTGGGTCTATTGATCCTGCCTTGTGACTCTTGAGTCCAACATCCTTGGCGAGGTCGTCGAACTGAACAGTCGTACAGATAAGCCGACCAGCTCTTTCAACCAAGAGATGGGTAACTTTATCTTTCTCAGTCAGTCTGGGGAGAGGAAGCTGATAAATATAAAACATGTTGCAGTGCGCAGACACTTTCTGTCGAATCATCCAATCAGTGCTGAAGCTATTGAATAATGTAGAAATAAATATCAGTGTCCAACCATAAGCAGGTTGCATACTCGTGATGAGCGTATTTCCGGAGAATACTTCCGGTGGAATGACTGTGGAAATGAGCGTCCGCTCATCGGTATTGCGGGCGACATCACGAAACCCCAATCGAAATCTTTGATAGGGCAGTTCTTCACGGTTATCGGAATCCCGTCCAATCAGAGCCTTGCGCCCCAGCTTTTCGTCAATCCAGTAACGTGGCTTAGCAAAGCGATGATCGAACTGGTGGATCATCTTCCCTTCATACAATGGTAAGCGTCCAGGACCTGGAGAATTCTTGAATAAATGGCTGTCGTTAGTCATGTCGAACTCACGAGTTAGACGGAGGTTCCACGTACCTTCAAGTTGCTGGCCTAGAAGCGGAAACTGCAGCATCTTCTTGGCGATATGGATATCCAGGTCGTTCTTAAATTCCATCAAGGAAAGTGAATCAGGCGAGAGGCGGCGGATCATGTCCACGGACATCTCGATAGCTTTTTCTTTGGGAAACCGGTCTAATTCTTCTACGTTGAGCCGCATAAAAGCGGCAGGGAAGTGTTTTGTCGTTCCCCCTTTTTCGAAGGTCAAGACAACAAATTTGTAGCGACTATCCACATTGTCGAATATTTGTTTCCGATTTTCGAATCCAAATAGGCCCGTAATGGCAGTCTCCGAGAACAGCATCTCCCGCAGTTGCTTGGCACCCAGGTCCGTATAGATGCCGCTTGGGATCACGATGCCGCACTGCCCGCCCGGCCGAAGCAGATTGAAGCACTGTTCGGTGAAGAGCTTGTAGAGGTTGATATCCGTGCCGGCTTTCTTTCCGTTGATGACGCTGATCTGGTTTTTATACTGCGGAGCGGAGCGGAAGAAGGCGCTCTGATGTGGGTAGCCGCTCAAGTACTCCAGCCATGCGGCTAGAATGTCTGAGTCTTTGAGTAGCTTGGCCTGATGGGCCTCGAAGTCGTGGATCGTCATCTTATTCTTCGTCACGAGGTCCGAGTACTCCTGAAAAAACTCTTTGCTGTTCGGCTTCAGGATCTCCCAGGGGGGATTCGTCAAGATGGCGTCGAATCCACCTTTCTTGTTTAGGATCTCATCAAACTCAAAACCCCAATGAAAGGGCTTCAGTGCGGTAATATCGGTCTCCGACAGCGGACGCTTGCGTGGCTTGTCCTCTTTGCTTTTCTTCTCGTCCCAGACGGCCCCTTCGTATTTGAGTCCTAGTCTTTTAAAGTCGTCGAGTAAAATCTCATTTAACGTGGTCAGGGCTTCGCGTTTCCTGTTCTGAATCTCGTCTCGCAAGGTCGTCAGGTCTTGGGCGTAGGTTGTCGCGTGTCGATAAGTGTCGATCAATCGATTCTTTTCATCAAGCACCTGCCGGTAACTCTGTCGGTAGAGTTTCCCCTGAGCGAACTGGCGCTCAAAATCTTCATCCGTGACACGCATCATCCCGATGAGGGAATTGCCCGAAAGGATATTGAAATCAATATTCGGGAGCGGTTCTAGTTGCTCGACGGTTTCTGCCGATGCGACCAGGGTGAGAAAGAGACGCAGCTTGGCAATTTCCGTCGCCTCTTCCATGATGTCCACGCCGTAGAGGTTGTCGGTGATGACGCTCTTCTTGATGAAATAGCTGAGGCTCTTGTGTTCCTGTTCAGTCTTAGATAGCCAAGCAGAAAGGTTTCGGTCATTCAGGAACTTGATCTTCCCGATAATCGCTGCATAAAGGTTGATGAGGGTCTTCATCGCGGCGACGAGAAACGCGCCGGAACCGCAAGCCGGGTCCAGCAAGCTAAGGCCCGGCAGCACGTCGTGCAAAAGCTGTCGGCAGAGCGGCGCATCCAAGTCCATGAGGAGATCAGGCATGCTCTGATAGTAGTAATGCTTCACACCGGCGATTTGATAAGCCTTAATCACATCGGGCGTATTGACGGCGTTGAGCACCAACCGGTAAATGGTGGCTTCACAGAGATACTCTGTAATCTCAGGCCTGGTGTAGTAGGCGCCGAAGGCCTTCTGGTTGATGTATTTCTCAAAAATATAGCCTAGGACGTCCGGGTTGATCTCGTTATCTTCACCACCCGGGGTGTCGTTCAAGTTCCAAGAGTACCGCCCAAAGAGCGCGAACAGGTTTTCAAAGGCCTCGTCGGGCACATCGAGCCTGGGATTGTCTTCTTCAATCTTATGCGGAAGAAAGAGACCGCCGTTGAGATAGCGAATCGACCCGAGCCGCTGCCTGGCTTCCGCCGAGCGCTCCTGTTCCGGTTTGGCGAACCCTTCGAAAAAGAGGAGCTTTAAGAATGTTCCGAAATATCGGTTGGGGCCAAAGGTTCGGCGGGTCTCCACCAGTTTAGACTTGAGATAATCGAAATTACCGTTGTCGAGGAAATGTTTTCGCTGCAGAAAATAGATGAACATGAGCCGGTTGAGAAGCACGGAGGCGTACCACCGGCGATCCTGTTCGTTCGCGATCCCACGGATGAATTCAAGGAAGGCCACATGTTGGTCGGAGAACTCTCTGTAGAATTTTTTGGTAACCTGCTCGACGTCCAGCGCTTCTCTGAGGCGGCCTGCGACTTCGAGCACAGGAATGCGACCTGATTCGTCCAACTCGCTGATGTCGAATACCATGGCGCTGAGTTTGCTAAGGAACAGGTCTCCCGACTGACCTTGAACGTAGAGGTGTTCGCGCGGATAGGTTTTTGAGCCTTCACGTTTGACCCAATACCAGAGGCTCTGGCTTCGGCGCCGATCGAGAAAAATGAGCAGGTTCTCATGATGCTGCTTGGCGATCAGTTTGTAGAGCGCCGCTCGGACTTTCGCGTTTGGGATGTTGCCGTCTTGTGCGGTGATTTCCAGCACGACCACTCCAGACAATTCCGCAATTTGTCTAATCTCAAACTCAATGCCGTCGTGGGCCACAGATATTGGCTTTCGAGCGGATGGCTGAGACCAGCCCAATACCTCGATGAAGAGGGTTTTGAACTCGAATTTCTGGAGAAGGGATCGCGTTCTGGGAATGGCAAGTTTGGCCATAGGATTACTCTGACGATTCTGCGAGTCCCATGGAACAGATGATCCTTGGTTCCTGGGTCTGTTCTTCCTCATGAATCAAACAGAGTCGATCTTCTTCACGGAGCGCAATGACCAGTTCTGCAAGTGCTTCATCCGACACCCCGCTTCGGAGTTGGCGATTGAGCGTATCCACTGCGGATTGACGGAGCGGATAGCGGTAGATTTCATCGATCGCTTTCACGAGTTCCTGGGACTCGAACAATGTCCCTTTCACATGCTCAGCATAGCGCTTGAGCCGCTCATACGTGCGGAAACGCGCTCCGGAAGGCCGGCCTAGTTGTCCCCCAACAGTTTTTTCTTCTCTGACGATCAACTCGACGCCTTTCTGAACCAGCTCGTGATGGTTCTCTTGGCGCGGTAGAGCTGGTGTGTCTGAACTGCACGCTGCAGCCTGGAGGATGGCAAACTGTGACTCGGTGACCGCATCACCCTGCTTGTCGATCCAGGCTAAGGCATCGTTGCCTTCTGCCGTTCTCAGGTACACCAGTACGCCGCCTGGCTGCTTGTCCGTCGGCTCATGCGCCTGCGTCGCATAGATGACCGGCGGGAGATCGGGAATGGTTTTTTGCAGAGCGGGATCGGCAGTGATCGCGTTCTTCCAGATCTGATAGGCGTATGAGGCCAAGTCCACTTCGGTATCGGCGTCGCCATCTAGAATACCCGACTTCTCATGATAGAGATTGAGGACCGCGTTGTCATTTCGGTCATCCTCGAAGAAGGCCTCGTCTGTGCCGACCACTTCCGCATTTTCCTGAAGTCGAAGCCGTACTCTTACACGCAGACGAATGATGCGTTCGACCCCTTCCGCCGGCAAGAAGGAATAGCACAGAATGTTTTCAGCTTTCTGTCCGATGCGGTCTACGCGCCCCGCTCGTTGCACAAGTCGGATGATGGCCCACGGCAGGTCGAAATTCACAACAATGGCCGCGTCTTGCAGGTTTTGTCCCTCACTGAGCACGTCGGTGGCAATCAAGACTCGTAACTCGTCGCCTGGTTTCAGCCTGTCGCGTTTATCATTGCTGTCCGGACTGAACCGCCAAGCCAGAGCCGTTGGATTCGGAGAGTCACCGGTGGCGCCAGCCAAGGATGAGACTCCGCGCGCCCCGAGTTGAGTCTCCAGATAACGCACGGTGTCAGCAAATTGAGTAAAGATGAGGACTTTGTCGTTCGGATGCTCCTTCTTGAGTAAATCGACGAGGGCTTGAAGCTTGGCGTCTTTGTTCGAGTCCCATTCACCACAGAGTTGCAAGATCGTTAGTAAGGCTTCTGTATCGCTCCGCAAATCATTCTCTAATGACTTCACAAACAGCCCTGATGGAAGCCACTTAAACCGCCGCTTGTATTGGCCGGCGTACTCCTCATAAATTTCAGCTCCTCGTGCGATGAAGTCTTTGGCCTTCCGTAGCGAGCCTGTTGGTTCTTGCTTCTGATCTTGGTCGCTTTCGTCATCCTCGAATAATCCAGTCTTGGGTCCGGCGGCGTCGGCGTCTTCGTCGTAGATGCGCGCATCGAGCATCGCGGCATCTTGGGTGCCGATGGGGAGCGGCTTCTTGTGTTCAATGGCATGCAGATAGACATGATTACGGAGGATATGGCGTTCGATGGACTGGAGAAAGGCCTGGCCGCTGCTTTCGAGACGCTTGAACAGATTCGTCCGGCAGAACCCCATGAGACGTTTTCCAGCGCGAGAAAGATCTTGCAGAAATCTCGCTTCGGTTTGCGTGGGAGGCTCATGCGGAGTAGCCGCAACATAGTTCCCTAATCCATACCGGGGGAGATTGAGGGCATTGATCGTATCGACCACATCCGGTGCATAGAGCCGCGCATATTGGTCAGAAGGGTTCGCATCGTCGAGCCTAAAGGTAACCGTCTTTGGAACTCTGACGGGAAAGTACGACCGGCTCCCATCTTCGAAGGTGAGAAATCTACGACCGTTGATTGGGTCAGTCTGCGCATAGTTGTCCTGGATGAAACTGCGGGTGCGTCTCACCATGTAGAGGCGCATCAGTTCGCGCCAGTCGTCGGCGTAGTCGCTTTTCTCGAAGGCCGCCAGAGATCGCACGAGACATTGGTGGCGTCGAATAAACTCTGTTTCGGTGAACTCACGAATTAAGCGTTCGGGTCGAACACCCAGGTCTTTGTCCTCTTTGACAAAGAGACGTAGCTGGCTGGAAAGGTCCAAATAGGTTTTGTTGTACGGAGTGGCCGAGAGGAGAATGCACTTGCTCTCATTGGCTTGAATGTATTCTTGAATGGCTCGATAGCGTTTGCCTTCCCGGTTGCGAAGATTATGGCTTTCGTCGATAAGCACGAGTCGATACCGACGGAGATTCGGCAATTCTCTGACTACCTGGCTAATGGACAAGACCTTCGCGTGCAAGCGGTATTGCGCGCGATAATCTTCCCACATCGGAATCAGATTTTTAGGACAAATGATCAGCGTTTCGAGTCCATGGTCGTCTTCCATGATGCGGGCCAGAGCCGTCGCCATAAGAGTTTTGCCGAGCCCTACCACATCCCCGATCAACACACCACCGCGCTTGTTCAGGTGATGCGCGGCGATCTTGACTGCCGCAGTCTGGAACTCGAATAGTCGTTTACCAAAGTCCCGTGGGATACGAAATTCGGAAAGCCCTGCCCGTGCTTCTTGCGAGAGATGATAGGCCATCTTGATGTAGATGTGGTACGGAGGCACAAGTTCTTCCCGTGCCCAACTCTCTTCGATAATGCGGACAAGTTCCTCGGATATATCCACGCACCAACGATCAGTCCATCGTTCTTCGAACCACTTGGCCAACTTTTGGCAGGCGTCGTAATCCAGTACGTCTACGTTCAGTTCGCCCTGCTTCGAAAGCCCAGCGAGGGTCAAGTTGCTACTTCCCAGGTAGCCGATGGTAGGGTTGATCGGATCGGGGCGGAAGAGAAGATATAACTTGGCATGAAGCTGATGACGGAGAAACAGTTTGACGACAACTTTCTTCGCTTTGATTTGCTCCGCCAGCCTGCGTAAACCAGACTCATCTTCATTAGTTGGAATCCCAGCGCTCAACTGGTCGCGGAACTCTTCGGCGAGCTTCTTTTTGAGGCGAATCGCGGTCTGGTTATCGATCTCGCCGTCTCGACTGATTAGGCTCAGCGCTTCCCGTAATTCGTCTTGCGGCAACCGCTGCATACCAACCAGAAGACGGCAACAGTGTCCATCTCCACCAGACCATTTTTCGATATGGGAATCTATCTGCTTCCATCCACGCAGATTAAAATAGCCCACGCAAAAGTCGGCATGGTCTGCTACTTGTATGGTATCGCATAGAGCGGGAAGAAGTGACTGATCGATGTTGTCGAAGATTCTGGGCATGTTATTCCCTGCCAAATGCCGCAGCAGTGTACCTGTTTCCTTTTCAGAAATCAGCCTGTAGCAGGGATGCTGAGGTTCGCGAACAGGCGAGGCAGCAATTTCAGAATAGCCTCCACGTCTCGCGTCCGCTACTGTTGCGTCTTGACGGGCGGATCGGCCGGATCCAATCGTCGAGGGAGTTCGAATAAAAACGGAGATTGCGTGGTGAAACGCACATGGCGATACTCTTCGGACCACTGACCCTGCTTGCTCACCGTCTTCACCGGAAACCGCTGGACCTTGGTCACCCATTGATAGTACTGCTGAGTCTCCCCGTTCTCTGCGACGGTGACTTCGAACAGTTCAGTGGGATAGCCGTTCAGCATCTCATCACCGACGACTTCGCGCGAGACTTCCCCTTCCATTGTCTCACTCACCGGCAACCGATGATCTTTCGCGATCGGCACCTCAAGATACTGCCGCTGCTTGGACAAAATGAGCCACGAACTGTTGCGATCCATCCGCACAATGATGATGTTGGCGCCCCTTTGCGGTTGGGCGAACTCGAACCGCCAGCGATCATCCTTCGCATTGACATGGGCCGTCACCACAGACTTCCCACTCTTGACGATCCGTTCGGCAGAAAAATCGAGCGCCGCAGCCTCATCAGTGATAACGACGAGTACCACCGCTGCCAGCCATCCCAGACACCATCGAAACTGTTCGCTGCGCCCCCTGTTTCCCATGTGGTGGTTTTACCGCACGGTTGAGTCACCCTTCAAGAC
>JAKDNQ010000435.1 GCA_030456405.1 Nitrospira sp. | reverse complement strand
AATGTGGGCTAATAGAAATACCGTTGACGATCGGCATCGGCGAGGAATAGACTGACCCCATGCGAGTATATTCTCATCGCGCCCCTTCGATTCTCGCCTGCACACTCGTCGTGCTGTTTTTTGCATTGAGCTTCAATGCCTATGCCTGCCTTCTGCCGGTGAATGGTGTCTCGTCCGCTCCAATGAGCAAGGGCTGTTCGACCCCAGATGAACAACCTGCCTCTCAGTACTGCGATGCGTTTAAAACGCTCGGCATGCAGTCTGCCGATAAGCTTCCCATCGGCAATGATGGTGACATCCTTTGTCCGGAAGACACTGCTTCGTTAGCGCTTCTTGTTTTGCTCACCTCACACAACAGCCGCGTATTCGATCATCCCCCAATCAGCTCTCCGCGCGATCTACTGCTCAAGATCTCCGTGCTTCGCATCTGATCTGCTCTTCCCATTCCATACCTCGTAATCGTTCCTGGTCCATCACGCGTGCCGTTCGACGCTGAGTTTCAGCGTATGGCCCGCCGTCTAGTTCTCTTGGCCGCGCATAGCCGGAGCACAGACAGGGTGTCGAACGTGTAGGAACTTCGGGAGGTCATTGCTATGAGACGGAATAGACAACGTTGGTGTGTGACTGTCGCGACACTGCTGGTGCTGTTTTTGAGCGGCGGACTGTTGTGGGCACAGGATACCGATTCCGTGTCGCGCAACAAGCTGGTGCTGCCGGACCTGATCCAAGCGGCCCTGGCTCGCAACCCCGAGCTTGTGGCGGCACGCAAGCAATGGGAAGCCGCCACGAATCGGATAGCGCAGGCGCGGTCACTGGACGACCCGATCCTGTCCGTCCAGTTGTGGAATATCCCTCAGCCCTTCAAGGCCACGCAAGCGGACAACACGATCTTCGGTCTCTCGCAGAGTTTTCCATTCCCCGGCAAACTCGGGCTCAAGGGTGAAGTCGCCACCCGTTCTGCAGACATGACCGAGCAATCGGTCCGTGCGAAGGAGCGGGAACTGGTCGTCCGCCTGAAGCAGGCCTACTACGATCTGTTTCTCGCGCAGAAGGCTGTCCAGATTCATCATGAACAGGTGGAGCTGCTCAGACAGTTTGTGGCGATTGCGAACGCGAAGTTCCGTGGGGGCATGGGAAGTCAGGCCGATGTGCTCAAGGCCCAAGTCGAGCTGTCTCTACTCTTCCAACATCTTCCTGTCCTGGAACAGCGTCGCAAAACAGTCGAAGCGATGCTGAATACGCTGCTCGATCGAAACCTTACATCACCCTTGGGCATGGCGCAAGAACCCTCTCGACTGCTGATCGAGAAACCCCTCGACGATTTGCATAGCCTCGCGCTGAACGACAGACCCGAGCTCAAAGCCGCCGAACTGGATGTGCAGCGGAGCGAGCAGTCTCGCGCGTTGGCCCAGCGTCAGTACTATCCGGATTTCAACGTGGCATTTCAGCGTTTTCAGAACTTTCAGGCCAATGACGGATTCGGCGCCTACGTGGCGATGAGCATCCCTTTCGCGTTTTGGACCAAGCCGAAGTACGACGCGGGAGTACAGGAAGCAGAGGCTGCGGTCGCGGTCGCGCAGGCGCAGCAACATACCTTAGAAAATCTGACCCGGTTTCAAGTCAACGATCTTCTGGCCAAGCTTCAGGCGACCGACCAGGTGGCAACCTTGTACCGGACCACTATCCTGCCACAAGCCGAGCAAAGCCTGGAGGCGGCGCGCGTCGGGTATCGTGCGGGCAAAGGAGGGTTTCTGGATCTGATCGATACCCAGCGAGCCTGGCGAGGATTTCAGCTTGAGTATTTCAAGGCTCTCGTGGATCGCCAGCATCGACTGGCTGAACTCGAGCAGGTTGTAGGCATCACGCTCGATGGGCAGAGCTAATGCAATCTTCAAGGAGGAACACATGAACCAGCAGACATACAGAAAAAATTTCGTGGTCGGCGCCGTGGCGATTGGTCTGATCGCCGGAGTCGCCGTCGGCTTCTTCGCCGCTCACAGAACGATGGGTGACATGGTTGGCATGATCATCGGAACAGGAGTTGTCTTGGCGGCTCCAGAGCCAGCTGAGATGGGGGACATGAAACAGATGGAGATGAAGGACGAGGCCATGCAGGGCATGCCCGGAATGGCCGGAACGCCATCGGGAGCCGTCATGGTTCCCGCAGTGGCAAGACAGTTGATCGGAGTACGGAGCGCCTCAGCAGCCTATGCGACATTAACGCAAGAGATTCGCGCGGTCGGCACAGTCGGCTATGACGAGCGGGGACTCACGCAGGTCACCGTAAAAACCTCCGGGTGGGTGCGAGAGGTCTTTGTCGATTCGATCGGTCGTCCCGTGCGCAAAGGCGACCCTCTCTTCACCCTCTACTCACCGGACCTCCTGGCCACGCAAGATGAGCATCTCCTTGCCGTGAAAACCCAGGCCCAACTGGTTGTCAGCCCACTCGGCGATGCGAAAGCTAACGCCGCAACCCTTGTGGCTAGTACGCGAGAACGTCTGCGATTGTGGGATGTGACCGATGCGCAAATGGCCGCGTTGGAACGTCGAGGTAAAGCGGAGCCGGTACTCACGGTCTATGCCCCATCCTCCGGGATTGTCATGAAGCGGGAGGCCTTGCCAGGAAAATATGTCGAACCAGGCACGACGTTGTACGAGGTGGCGGATCTCTCCACGGTCTGGATTTCTGCCGACATCTATGAGTCCGAGG
>JAKDNQ010000105.1 GCA_030456405.1 Nitrospira sp. | reverse complement strand
CCCAAATCCGCAAGAGCCTGTAAAACCGGTTTCATTAGTTCCTGCCGGTGAGGTAGTCGCTTCATTAGTAGGTCCTTGTCTTAAGAATAAACTCACCACAGGCTACTTATCACTGAATACAGTGTCAACCTCTACGTCATCCAGAGGCATAGAAACCGTAACGCTTCTACTTTTAACCCCTTGGAGTCAGCGCCCGGAATTGATCCCACTGCGCGTACCATTTTCGCTCACCCACCACACATTGGACACCGAGACTTGCCATGAGCCCAGGCGAGGGACTTCCATTCTCTATACCTCTCTTTAGGGAGTGGCCGAGGTTGCCCTTTACTGCGTGCATCGAACGATCCTCCCATTTCTATTTCTCGCTTGAGGGCGGGCTAGACGGTTTCCCACTGCGCGTGTCCAACGAGGGTCTTCCGAGACCGCGCGTTGTACGAGCACAGGAAACCGTCTAGGCTGCCCTCTCATACACCCTCCAAGCTTGCTCGTTATCTCTTCAGGGATGGGGGCTGATTGATCTTCTACTGCGCGCGTCCTTTCAATTCCCCATTACATTTTCAAGGGTAGCCTGGTCGATCCTCGATTGCGCGCGTCGAACGAGCACATTCCTATCGTGCGCGTTCCGCGAGCAGGAGGACGGCCAGGCTGCCCTTCTCATCCTTCTGAGGCCGCGCGTTGCGCGAGCACAGAAGATCATCAGGCTCCATCCCCTCCACACTCTGCCCGCCCCAGGAGCAAGGTATCGACAATGATCTCAGGCTGGTCATGGCGGTGACCTAAGGAAACTTTAGCTGTAGATAGCAAGTTAAGTTGTCCGGTTTTTGTAGCACATGATCTGTCCTGGTTTGCCTCCTGCTTTTTTCAGCCGCCTGCCGAAATGGCGTCGCACACACTGGCCCTAGGATCGACGATCGGGCGGTCGCGTGACCGAGGGGTCGGGTTCTTCCGGCCCCCTGACGCAGCCGCGGGCTCGATGAGCTGGCCCTCGGCACGATAGCGCGCCAGACACCGGGGGCCATGGAACACGGCCAGGGTGCCATCGGGATATTCGTGGACCCGCACCGTGACTCTCACGTAATGAAACCGATGCGGATCCTGGGGGAGTTGCAGGCTCAGGCCTTGATACCGCACGGTATTGTCCTTCGCCACGACCCGTTCTTCCTGGACACAGAGCACCTCGGCGAGGGCCGTGCCCTTCCACGGGATGAACGCAGTCCCCGTCTCAGCCGCCGGCACGGCACACCGCTGGTTATGGGCCGGGATGAACTGGGTGGTGAGATACTGATTCGCCGCGGCCATCTCGGTGATCCCGGCCAGGGCCAACTCTTTCGGCACGCGATCCTGCAGCGTGCGGAAGGCCCGCTCCGAGCGGCCGCGCGCTTCCGGCGAATAGGCGGGAATCAGCGTGATCCCCAGTTGCTGCAAGGCGCGGTGCACCTGCGTCAGCCGCGTCTTGTCCACCTTCCCGCCGGCCTCGTCGGTATACCAGTAGTGCGAGCCCCGATCCGTATACAGGGAACTGAAGAGGCCCTGCGCCTCGATGACCGCGCGCATCCCCTGCAGACTACTCATCGTGCCTTCTTCCTCCACAAAGAAGGCCGAATAGATTTCGCTGGTCGCATCATCCAACGTCACGATCAGATCCCACTGGCACCCCGGCACCCACTCATGCGTCGACCCATCTTGATGGAGCATCATGCCGGGCAGGGGTTTGCGGGGTCGCTTCTTCCGGTGGGCCCCGCGCCGAGGGGCCCGCACCACACGGCCTGCGGCCTGCAGCGTCTTCTTCGTCCAGGTATACGAGCGGGTTCCGCCATGCTCGGCCTGCCAGCGCTCATGAACATGCTTCACGGTCCAGCCCGTGTACCGCGTCTCATACAGTGTCACCAGGGCCAGCGCCTCATCCACCGGCACCGCGCGGGCCGAGGCGCGCCCCAGCCGCCGGTCCTGCAAGCCCTCCACGCCGTCGGTGTCGTAGCGGGTACTCCACCGGCGAAACGTCCGCTCCGTCACCCCCAGGATCTCCGCCGCCGCCGCCATCGTGAGTGTCCGTTGTTGTCGCCGCTCATACAGCTCTTCAAACCGCATCTGTCTCACCTCCTGTCGCACCCGTCCCCATGTCATAGTGGCCCTCCTTGACGGACCACCCTAAACCGGACAGATCATGTGCTACAAAAACCGGACAGATGATGTGCTATCTACACTAAGGAAACTTTAGCTTGCTAGCTGCATTACTAGCCAATATAATGGCTAGTAATGCAGCTAGTAGGAGGTGAGTGATGCCGCAGGTCGATGAATTCATTTCGGTCAGTGAGGCCAAGAATACGTTGCTAGATTTGATCCGACGCATGAAACATAAGCAGGAGATCGTCGCCATTACGCGTGACGGTACCCCCTCCGCTGTACTCTTGAGTATGGATCAATTTGAAGGTCTCATGGAGACGATCGAAATTCTTAGCGATCAGAAGTCGATGCGTGCCATTCGACGATCGTTGAAGCAGGCTAATAAGGGAAAGTGGGTACGTCAGAATGAAGTGTTTGGTCGAGAGGGCGCGTGAAAGGATATCGTCCGCGGTACACGCCGGAGGCAGCCGACCGGATCAGAAAGTTACACCCACAGGTCAAACAGGAAATCCGTCAAGGAATCAAAGAGCTTCTTGTCTCTCCTCTCAACGGACATTCTCTACAGTTTGAACTCGCAGGCCTACGATCTTATCGAATCCGAACCTATCGAATTGTCTATCGCATCAACGATGATGAGTCTTGCCTTGACATTGTCTTTGTCGGCCCGCGTCGCAATGTCTATGAAGAACTGAGAACATTACTCCTTGCGCAGCGAGGAAATAAGTAGCACCCCCTTTGCAGCTCTTCTCATGTCGTAAGGGCGGGCTCGGTGGCTTCCCCTGCGCGCGTCCAACGAGGAGTTCCAAATTTCATATTCCCTTCTATAGGGAGTGGCCGAGGTTGCTCTCTACTGCGCACATCGAACATCTCCTCCTTCTAATGATCCTTCCAAGCTTGCTAGTTTTTCCTCTTTTGGAATGGCACCCGTGTTGGTCCCACTGCGGCCGTCGAACGAGCACATTCTGATCGTGCGCGTTCCGGGAGCAAGGGACCTGCACGGGTGTCATTCCCTCCCTCTTCTGTTTGACACCCCCCAAGACCGTTTGTTACGCTCCGCGGCGATTAGCTCTCCTATCGCCAGCATGACCGAACCTTCATGAATATCAAAGACTACCTCGAACAAAATCGAGACGACGTAGATCGGTTCCTCGATTCCGTCATGCCTAGTTCCGCCACGCCACCCACCACCCTCCACGAAAGCATGCGATACAGCCTCATGGCGGGAGGGAAACGAATCCGCCCGATCCTGGCCATTGCCGCGGCGGAAGCGGTGGGACAGCCGGTGCCGGGACTGATGCCGATCGCCTGTTCGTTAGAACTGATCCACACCTACTCCTTGATTCACGACGACTTGCCTGCGATGGACAACGACGATTTCCGGCGCGGGAAGCCGACGAATCACAAGGTCTACGGCGATGCGATGGCAATCCTCGCCGGCGATGCGTTGCTGACGATGGCGTTCGATCTTTGCAGCCATCCGGATCTGATGAAAGGCTGCGACCCGGCGCGCCAAGTCCGCTTGATTCAAGAGCTGGCCTACGGCTCGGGGAACATGGGGATGGTGGGTGGGCAGGTCTTCGACATCCAGGCCGAGAACAAAGACATCGATCTTCCGACACTCCAGAACATCCATAAACATAAAACCGGGATGTTGATTCGCGCAGCGGTGCGAATGGGCGCGATTGCAGCCGGCGCACAGGACCGCCAACTGGACGACCTTACACGTTATGCCGAGGATGTCGGGCTGGCCTTTCAAATCGCGGACGATGTGCTCAATGTGACGGGAACGCGCGAGGAATTGGGCAAGAATCCCAACACCGACGCTGAACGAGGAAAGAAAACCTACCCGACGTTCTATGGGGCCGATGGAGCCAGGAAACTCGCGGATGACTGCGTAGCCCGCGCCATCGCGCGCCTCTCTCTATTCGGCCCAGCCGCCGACCCGCTTCGAGAGATAGCGCGCTACATTACCAGCCGACGGAACTAAAGAGCTGATAGCTTATGGCTGATGGCACAGACATCGAGCCGAAATCCTTTGCTATCAGCTATACGCTATTCGCCATACGCTCTTCGTCATGAAAGCGCTTGTCACGGGCGCAACCGGATTCGTCGGCGGCGCTGTAGTACGCGCGTTGGTCGAGAAAGGTGTTGACGTTCGCGTCCTGACCCGAGCCGGAGCCGACCTCCAGAATATTCAGAATCTGACCGTTGAGCGGGTCGAAGGTGATCTGCGCGATCCGTCCTCGTTGCGCACCTCGCTGACCGGCTGTCGGCAGCTCTACCACATCGCAGCGCACTATGCCCTCTGGGCCAAAGACCCCTCGATCTTTTACGACATCAACGTGACCGGCACGAAAAATCTGCTGGAAGCGGCACGCGACGTGGGCGTTGAACGGATCGTCTACTGCAGCACCATCGGCGCAATCGGCCTCCCGCCCGAGGGAGGACTCGGCACGGAGGACACGCCTGTTTCGCTCGAGCAGATGGCCGGCCATTACAAACGATCGAAATACCTGGCCGAGCAAGAGGTCGTGAAGCTCGCAAACGCAGGGCTGCCGGTCATCATCGTGAATCCAAGTGCTCCCGTCGGCGCCGGTGATGTGAAGCCGACCCCGACGGGGCAGGTCATCGTGGATTTCATGAAAGGCCGCATGCCGGCCTATATCGAAACCGGGATGAATATCGTCGACGTCGATGACGTAGCAGCCGGCCATCTGCTCGCGATGGAGAAGGGACGGATCGGCGAGCGCTATATCCTGGGCAATACAAATCTCATGCTGCGCGAGGTATTTGAAATCATGAGTCGCCTAACCGGCATCAAGGCGCCCGCAATCAAGCTGCCCAGA
Source organism: Nitrospira sp. (assembly GCA_030456405.1). The sequence continues at coordinate 2,249 of JAKDNQ010000105.1, read as the reverse complement.
CTCGCGATTCTTCCGTTAGCCTATGTCAACCTCTGGATCGCAAATCTCACAGGCCAGTCCCCTCGTATTCCGCTGGAAGGGGTGAAGATGGCGAAATACAAAATGCACTACGATTGCAGTAAGGCGACCCGCGAACTCGGTATCCCACAGACACCGCCGGAGGTCGCACTGGAAAAGGCTGTGAAGTGGTTCAGGGACCGCGACTACGCATGACTGCCGGTCATTCGGCGAGCTGTGAGTGTTGAATTGTGAGTGTTGAGTTTTCGTCAACTCAGCACGAAGAACTAAAAACTCAAAATTGATGGACATCCTGGCTCTGTCCTTGAAAACGATTGCGTTCCGTCCCTACGTTTTCGCCTTTCTTGCCGCATTTTTGTTCGCCGCGATCCAATTGATTGGCTGGCCGAGGACCTGGCGGTTCTGGTTGATCAGCTGGGCCACAGCCTTCGTCTGCGAATTTTCTTCGACCCGCACCGGCATTCCCTTCGGGTGGTACTACTACAATGGCTCGACGGTGGGCCAGGAACTCTACTTCTTCGACGTCCCGTTCATGGATTCAATCTCATTCAGCTTCCTCCTTTATGCCGCTTATTGCGTCGCGCTCTGTCTCGTTCTTCCAATCAGGACCTCTTCTAGATCCGCTCAGTCGATGTTCAATCCCCTTCACCTTGACGTGAGTGCGCGAACCAGTTGGACCGTGCTCTTCGTCACAGCCTTCCTGTTTGCCTTCATCGACATGGTGATCGATCCTATTGCGCTTCGCGGGGACCGCTGGTTCCTGGGAAAGATTTATGACTACCCAGACCCTGGCGTCCACTTCGGCGTGCCCTTTGCCAATTATATCGGGTGGGCCGTCGTCGGACTCATCTCCCTCGCCATCTATTTTCCGCTCGAGCGCCGACTTCCCGCTCTCTCACTGCCTCCATCGGTCACACCGCGCCTTCTGCTGGGGGTCGGCCTCTATTATGGTGTGCTCATCTTTAATCTCAGCATGACGTTTTGGATCGGCGAATCGTTCATGGGAATGATCGGGCTGCTGATGCATCTTCCTGTCATCGCGCTCCTGCTATTTCGCCTTGCAGGACCGCGCGTGGCCACCTCATCGGGATAGCCCGGTGGCAATCAGACAATAGAATTTGTATAGTGAACAGCGGGCCTCCATGCATAGGACAGGAGCCTGACAGACCCATCATGGCCGTCGTCACTCACGCATCGACGTCGAGACAGGAAAGAGGATTCACCATGTGGTTACGTCTGATAATCCCTCTCATGTGTCTCTTTACGTCGATGCCAAGTTTCGCTCTCAGCGTCGACCAACATGTGCTCGGAACGATTACAGCAATTGACGCGACCCATGTTGAAATCAGAACGGCCATGGGCCAATTCGTGACGGTGCAGATCAACAAAAAAACCCGCTATAAGGACGAGAGCAATCCGAAAAAATCCACTATGCCCGAGATCGGTAATCGTGTCGTCATCAAGGCGGAAAAAATTGAAAAAAAAGGAGGCAACTTGTTGCTCGCTATCGACATTCATTTTTCCTCGGCCAAGCGCGTACCGGCCCCCACGCCGCCGGTTCCAGTTCAGTAGGATGGACGATGCCGCCGCTTCACATGACATCTGACCACAATCGCTCTTTTTTTAGCGGAGGGGTTCGCGCAGCGGTTATTCGAGTGGTGATCGCGGGCATCGCCGTATTTCTCGCAGTAATGATCGTACCCGGCATAGAAGTCGACTCGCTCCCCACCGGACTCATCGCGGGTCTCGTGCTCACTATCCTGAACCTATCGGTCCGGCCCATTCTCTTTGTGCTGACCCTTCCCTTGATCGTCCTCTCGATGGGGCTCTTTCTCATTGTGGTCAACGCGCTTCTTCTTGGACTCACAGCCTATCTGGTCAGCGGATTCTCGGTCACAGGATTCTGGCCGGCAGTCGGCGGCGCGATCGTGATTAGTTTCGTCACCATGATCCTCAATTGGTGGACCTCCGACACCCGCCCGACGGAACATCGTTCTTTCCCCCAACGTCCGCCTAAGATCATCAATCCCGACGAATAGTAATAAGACCGTTATTCGGTTTGTTTGGTTTGTCTCGTTCGTTTGGTTGAACGAAACTCATCAGAAGAACCAAACCAACCAAATAAACAAAACAAACTAGACCAACCAAATGAACCAGCCCTCATTGAATTGCCCGACATGCGTTGTTACAATGCGCCCTCCTGAATTAGCCTAACCCACGAATGATACCCA
>JAKDNQ010000434.1 GCA_030456405.1 Nitrospira sp. | reverse complement strand
CCCAGCGTGTCCGCGATGGATCCGTTGTCGGTGTCTCCGATCGTGGCGTTGAGGAACCGCACGATGTCACGCCGCAGGCTCAAGGAATACCGAATCGTCAGGCCGGGGAAGGCGCGCCGGATGTCATGTCCTCTATCGAGATCATGAGGATTGTCGATGAGAACATCCAGGATGTCACCCTGCTGTTTCAGCGGGAGCCAGTGATGTGTGCGAAGGTAATCGTGACTGAGATTGTTCAGGAGTTGGGGATCAGCCAAGGTGCGTTCGTCGTACGGAATATAGGGGCAATCGAAAAACGTCCCCAGTGCCTTGCCGAGTGCCGATTTCGGGACTCGGTACTTTTCGATCAACACACCTTCCAGGTCCATCGGTCCTCCCTGAGATTCCTGGACCGCTTTGACAAAATCAGCCTGACGGATGAAGCCTTCGTGGATCAAAGGGTCATAGGCGCGCGGTTCGATGGTTCGGTGGGCCAGCTTCTGCATGGTTCTTATGTGTATAGGCGTAGAAGAGAGTCGGTGCCTGTCATCACTCTTGTCAGTATAGGAGTATTTTGGCCGTTCTCAACGAATATCAAAAAAGAGGCGTGATTCGTTGCAAGCCTCTTGGGCACTGGAGTCGGCAAAGATCGTGCGGGGGAGTCATGCAGCTAAGGAAAGGCTTGCTTCCGCTCTGATTTCGATCCCACACGTTCGGCGTGGATCTGGAGATTGGCGTACAGGTTTTTGTCGGCTGTGGCTGCCACGGCGATGACGCCACGAAACCTCGGCGCCGGTTGATTGAAGGTGAAGGGTTTCCCGGCAGCGTCGCTCACGTGACCGCCACTTTCCTCGATGAGCAGGACTCCAGCGGCGAGATCCCATTCGTTTTCCGGTTCGATGGTCAAGGCGGCCTGGACACGACCGGCAGCAACTAGGGCCAGCGCGTTGGCGATGGAATGCATGGGGCGGCACCGTGCAGTCTCGGCAATCTTCGACCATCGGCCGATCCGGAACTCCCACGCGTTGACCAGGATAACGGGATCGGCATCATGAGCGGAGGATGGGGTCATGCGGGTGCCGTTCAAGAACAATCCGCCGCCGCGCATAGCGGTGAAGAGCTCATCGGTCGAGGGATTCAGGATCGCGGCGATGATCGGCGCGCCGTGTTCTATCAATGCGGCTGAGATGCAGAAATCCGGTATACGCTCCACCAAGGCCTTGGTGCCGTCGATGGGGTCCACAATCCAGACGCGTCGATTGGTGAGTCGCGCGGGATCGTCGGGTGATTCTTCCGAGAGCCAGCCATCCAGGGGAAACTCCCGGCGCTGCATCTCGTGCAGGATATGGTTGACCTCGTGATCCACGGTCGTGACAGGCGAACGATCCGATTTCTTCTGTACGTCGAACCCGGCCCTGACCAGTTCACGCACCTTCGCGCCGGCAATCTGGATCGATTCGACTAACGTGGCCAATTCTCGTTCCATGTTGGATGCCTCGTAGCGTAGATCACGAAGAGTAGCAGGTCTTGCTGGATCGGCAAAGCGGAAAGACGGCATCGGGCAGCCGTGCCCCTTGACCATCGCAGAGAACCTGCGTACAAGCAAGGGATACTGCGAGGTGGTCCATCGATGAAGCTCGTTCAGAAACGCTCCAGAAAGACGGGGCTTCCTCCCGGCACACTTGTCCATATCGGCGAGAAAAAGCCGGCCACGGTCACGGTCACGGCCTTCAATTATGCCGGCGCTCGTTGCGACGAACGCCAGGATCTGTCGGTCGATGGACTCGCGCCACCGACCGATCAATCCATCACCTGGGTGGACGTCGGAGGCGTCCACAAGATAGATGTTCTGGAATCGTTGGGGAAGCAGTTCCACCTCCATCCCCTTCTCCTCGAAGACATTGCCAATACCGATCAGCGGCCGAAACTCGAAGACTATGAGACCTGCTTGTTCCTGGTGATAAAGATGCTCTCGGTCACCGACCGGCAGGATATCGCCGTCGAGCAAGTGAGTCTGGTCCTCGGGCCGAACTTTGTTCTCTCCTTTCAGGAAAACGGCGCGGATGCCTTCACATCGGTACGGGATCGACTTCGAGGAGGCAAGGGACGCCTGCGGCAGTCCGGGGCCGACCACCTGCTCCATGCGCTGGTCGATGCCATTGTCGATCAATACTTCGAGGTGTTGGAGGTGTTAGGCGAGAAGATCGAAACGCTACAAGATCTGGTGGTCAGCGATCCCAAGCCGGAGACGCTGCATCGGATTCATGCCCTCAAACGGCAGTTGATGTTTCTGCGTCGAGCGGTATGGCCACTTCGTGAAGCGGCGAACAATCTCTCCCGATCGGAATCCCCATTCTTGCAGGAATCGACGAAGGTATTCTTCCGTGATGTGTACGATCATGTCGTGCAGATTGTGGACACCATTGAGACGCTTCGCGAAATGGTCTCGGCCGGTCTCGACATCTATCTGTCGAGTATCAGCTATCGGTCGAACTCGGTCATGAAGGTGTTGACGATCATTACGACAATATTTATGCCGTTGACCTTCATCGTCGGTATCTACGGGATGAATTTCGAGCACATGCCGGAGCTGAAGTGGGAATGGGGCTACTTCTTGGTGCTCGGTGTGCTGGTGGTGATCGCGATTGCCATGCTGGGATTTTTCAAACGGAAGAAGTGGATTTAAAGGATGACTCGGACAGACTCCTAGCCCGCATGACTTATGAGGGAGAGATGATGA
>JAKDNQ010000433.1 GCA_030456405.1 Nitrospira sp. | reverse complement strand
AGGTTCGTGGATTGGTCGATGGCGGAGTCGATATGTTGCTGGTCGAAACTATTTTCGACACGCTCAACGCCAAAGCGGCGTTCTTCGCCATCGATCAGTTGTTCGATGATCGCCACATCAGGCTCCCCATCATGGCCTCAGTGACGTTCATTCAAGCCGGCAGCAATCGCGGAGTCACAGGCCAAACCATCGAAGCCTTCTGGAATTCTATTTCTCATGTGCCCTTACTGAGCGTCGGCATCAACTGCGCATTGGGCCCGAAGGAAATGCGTCCGTTGATTGAAGAACTCTCGGGCCTGGCTCCGATCTATGTGAGCAGCCATCCGAATGCCGGGTTGCCCAATCCGTTATTGCCGACAGGATTTCCGGAGACACCCGATAGTCTGGCGCCTCAATTGAGAGAATGGGCGCAGAATGGTTGGCTGAATATCGTCGGAGGTTGTTGTGGAACGACGCCTGGTCATATCAAGCTGATTGCCGAAGCCGTGAGCGGTCTTCCTCCGCGCGTCCCGCCGTCCGTCGAGCCCATTACCAGGCTCAGCGGGTTGGAGGCGGTGACGATTCGGCCGGAATCGAACTTTGTCAACGTCGGTGAACGGACCAACGTGACCGGGTCGCCGGCTTTCTCCAAACTGATTCTGGCAGGCGATTATGAAGCGGCACTCTCAGTGGCGCGACAGCAAGTAGAGGGGGGCGCTCAGATCATCGACATCAACATGGACGAAGGCATGCTCGACTCCCAATCTGCCATGGAGAAGTTCCTACGATTGGTGGCGTCGGAGCCGGATATCTGTCGCGTTCCCATTATGGTCGATAGTTCGAAGTGGGATATTCTTGAGACGGGATTGAAGAACATCCAGGGCAAACCCGTCGTCAATAGCATCAGTCTCAAAGAGGGCGAAGCCAAGTTTTTCCAGCAGGCAAAATTGGTTCACCGCTATGGGGCCGCCGTCGTGGTAATGGCGTTCGATGAGCGGGGTCAGGCCGACACGTATGAGCGTAAGATCGAGGTCTGCGAGCGGGCCTATCGCCTTCTCACGGAGCGCATCGGTTTTCCAGCTCAGGACATCATCTTCGATCCGAACATCCTGACGGTGGCGACCGGCATCGAGGAACACAATAATTACGCGGTGAACTTCCTCGAAGCCACACGGTGGATCAAGCAGCATCTTCCGCTGGCGAAAGTGAGCGGTGGCGTCAGTAATATTTCATTCTCGTTTCGCGGCAACAATCGTGTGCGCGAGGCGATGCATGCGGCGTTTCTCTATCACGCCATCAAGGCTGGTCTGGACATGGGGATAGTAAACGCCGGGCAGCTGGCGGTGTATGAAGAGATTCCCAAGGATCTCCTGGAATTGGTCGAAGATGTGTTGCTGAACCGCCGCCCTGATGCGACGGAACGATTGGTGACGTTTGCCGAGACCGTCAAGCAACAGGGAAAAACGGTGGTGAAAGACGATGAGTGGCGCTCAGGCACGGTCGAAGAGCGTCTTTCCCATGCGCTGGTGAAGGGCGTGACCGATTTCATCGAGCAGGATATCGAGGAAGCCCGGCAGAAGTATGCCAAACCGCTGCATGTGATCGAGGGCCCGCTGATGGCAGGGATGAACATTGTGGGGGACCTGTTCGGGTCCGGGAAGATGTTCTTGCCGCAAGTGGTCAAAAGCGCCAGGGTCATGAAGAAAGCCGTGGCCTACCTCATGCCTTTCATGGAGGCGGAGAAGCTTCAATCAGGCGCGTCTCGCTCCAACGGAAAGATTCTGCTCGCCACGGTCAAGGGCGATGTCCACGACATCGGGAAGAACATCGTCGGGGTGGTACTGGGATGCAACAACTATGAGGTGATCGATCTTGGTGTGATGGTGCCCTGTGAACAGATTTTGGCGGCGGCGCGCGAACATGGAGTCGCGATGATCGGGTTAAGCGGGTTGATTACCCCATCGCTCGATGAAATGGCGCATGTGGCTCGCGAACTGACACGCGAAGGCTTCGATTTGCCGCTGCTTATCGGTGGCGCCACCACGAGCAAAGCCCATACGGCCGTCAAGATTGCCCCAGCCTACAACCATTCGGTGGTGCATGTGCTGGACGCCTCCAGAGCGGTGGGCGTCGTCGGGAGTCTGGTGAATGCCGACTTGCGAACCGAATTCGCCGAGACGATTCGAGCCGATTACGATCAGATACGCCAGATCCATCAGGACAAGGGCGCCAAACCTCTTTGGACCTTGGAGCGGGCGCGCGCCAATCGATTTCACTCTCAATGGGCTGAGATCGACATTCCTGTTCCGGCGTTTACGGGGGTGAAAGTGCTTCCGCAGCAGCCGCTGGATCAACTGATTCCCTATATCGATTGGTCGCCGTTCTTTCACACCTGGGAATTGCGCGGACGCTACCCCACAATTTTTGACGATCCTGTCGTGGGTTCGAAGGCCAAGGAGTTGTATGACGATGCGAGGGTCTTGCTCCGTAGGATTATGGAGCAACGACTCTTTACCGCCAACGGGGTCTATGGGTTTTCCCCTGCCAACAGCGTAGGTGACGATATTGAGGTCTACCGCGATAACAATCGTACGACGGTCTTGACGACGTTTCACACGCTGCGCCAGCAATCGGAGAAGCCACAGGGGCAGAGCAGTTTTGCGCTGGCGGATTTTGTGGCGCCCAAAGAGTCCGGCCGCGCCGACTATGTCGGCGCCTTTGCCGTGACGACGGGAATCGGGG
>JAKDNQ010000432.1 GCA_030456405.1 Nitrospira sp. | reverse complement strand
CCAGCGCCAGCATCTGGGCCAGATAGTCGTGCAGTTCCGCGGCCAGCCGCTTCCGCTCCCGCTGTTCGGTCAAGGTCAACTCCGAGGCGAGCGCTCTTAACTGATGATGCGATTTGACGACCTCGCGCGTGCGCTCCTTGACTCGGTGCTCCAACTCGGCATTCAGACGGTAGAGCGCGTCCTCGGCTCGCGTACGCTGTTCGAGCTCGAGTTCCAAGTTCCTATTCGCCGTCTGCAATTCGACTGTCCGCTCGGCGATGCGACGTTCAAGATCCGCATTCAGCATCACGATGGTCTGTTGCACTTCGTCGTGTTCCTTCTGCAAGCGCCCGCTACAGCAAGTAATGATAACGGAAACACGTTGAACTAATGACACCCGCTTCAAACAATCTGGTACGGTTCCGAATAGTTGGCGCTGGCCCCCGTGAGGAGAAGCACGATGCGCGCATGCTCGACTCCCTGTCCATTCGGCACTCCCACTCCGCGAATGCTCACCGGCTTGCCGGACTCGTGAGCAGAATGCTGGATCACACACTCCCCCTTCTCGCGCATTTTATGGCGTTTTCGAAGCGCGCTGAGAATTTCACGCGACAGTTTGACAAGCGCCGGAGGGAGAATGTCCGATCGATGATTCGATCGTTGCCTCTTTGGAGTCGTTGGAACCAAGTCGCTGATCAGGATGTGAGCTTGACGATTCATGTGCAGAATCTGCAGCGAAGGAGAGAGCACCACAAGTCCTGATAATCCAGACAGGACCTTTCCGTTGCTCATGCCGTTCTGAGACTCGTTCACCTGGTCTACCATACAAATAGCCTTCCTCGTCCAAAGAAAAAAGCATATGGCATATGGCCGATAGCCTGTGCAAAAAGCGCGAGCGTGCTGTGTTCGCGCCTTCGCTATCAGCTCAGCCCTTCCACGGAGGGGGCGGGCTAACCTTGATTGAGCACCTGTCGTTCGGCCTCCACCCAGTGTTCGAGGGCACGGTCGTCCTCCCGGCCATGCTCCTCATACAAGGCGTAAGCACGCTCCGAGATGCGCGCATGGACGTCGTGGGAATTTTCATCAGGCCGGTTGGTAACGATGTGTCCGTTGCTCTGTGATTCGACTGGGTTTCCTGCGTCGCGTTGTGAGGGGCGTGAGACTGACTGAGTTTTCTTGGGCATGACGAGTTCTCCTCCTCTGTATAACTAACGCTCAATATTGCTCGGTCCTCTACCGGTTCGTGCCTTGAGGCGACGTCCTGCTTCTCCCAATGACTTCAGTGATGCCCAGACAGGCTTCGAACGATAGGCTGCCAGGCGCTCGTCGTAATGCGCGACGCAATCGGGGCAGTAGCCGTGGCTGAATACACATCCATGGCTAAGCGGCGCCTTCCGGCGTATGGCGTAGATGCTCAGATCGATCCAAGGACCGTTGCCGGCTTCCACGCCTGTATCGTCTCGAACCTTGGAGCAGAAACAACAGATCGGAATGAAATCATCCATGACGCCGCCCCTTGGACGCCGCCCCTTGAGCCCTAGACCCGCTTCTCGGGGACCTGAGAACCGTTTGACGAGGCCTCTTCTTCCGTTTGACCCATCGCTGTTTTCTCAGCCGAATACGATTCTGAACGATCACCTGGTCGACGATCTCACCGCAGGAGACACAGCGCCACCCACACACAGGGTCATGCTCGCTTCCGCTCGCCGCAATGAGAAGATCATCAGGATACATGAGGCCATCGCAGCGATGACAACTCATCCGACCATTGCGCTCGTCAAACAGGGGAATCCTGCTCTCGTGCGGCATCTCAGCTACCCATTGAATGAATCGCGCCTATCTCACTCTGTGCTGTACGAGACCACTTATACCGTTGCCGCGCTCAGTTCCGAGTGGAGCACCTCACCGATGTGAGAGAATTCCACCGGCTTGACCAGAAAGCGCCGAACCCCTTGGCGAAACACCACATGCGTCAGATCATCGCTGGTCTGATCCCCCATCATGATCACCGGAGTGGAGGGACAAATGGCCTGGATCAGGAGGAGTATTTCAAACATGTCGATCTGTGCCGCGGGCGCAGAGCAGCCGAGTCCGACAAAGACCGCCTGCGGCCGGAAGCCGCTCAACCCATCGATCGCGGCATCGACGGTCCTGACAAACACCGGATGGTAGCCGTGCGTGGCGAGCCAATCGGCAAGTTTCAACCCAAAGTCCAAGTCCTGTTCCATAATCATCACCCGCGTTCTCTCACCGTTCTGGCAATTCGTCACCATCAGATCTCCTTTCACTTCTCTATCAGTCCCATGCGTATGCCGGCTCACGGTTCATGCGGCAGCATCGTATCGGATCATTGTTATGGGAACGTCACGATTCCATTGCGGGGTCGTAACATATGTTCACGCATCGACCTCCCTATTCCCGAACATTCTTTTTCACCGCACGCGTCATGCAATCAGCTTATTCGACCGAACAACGCTTGGCTCCTCCGGTCTTGGGAAGACTGGGGAGTAGAAGGAGCCGGCCCGATGGATACCACATAGCCGAAACAGCGCGTGCGGCTGACCGTCAGCGTTCCTTGCCGGCTGAGCCGATCCACCGCCGAAAACACCTGCGCCCACGAATAGGCCGGCAACCTGCGAATCAGCTCATCAAAGGTACAGGACACGGCGCTCGTGACTTCGTGGCAAATGACTGAGTCAACCGTGGAGACATCCGCCTGTGCCATAACGTCCTCCTCTTTGGGGA
>JAKDNQ010000431.1 GCA_030456405.1 Nitrospira sp. | reverse complement strand
CTTGGCTGCTCCAAAAACAATCGCACTGCGATCTTCTGCCCTTTGATTCTCGTCCGACTCAGCGTCTGAATAATCTCCCGTGCCAACACCTCCGGCACTTCCACCAGTGAAAATCGATCCATGACTTCGACGGCGCCGATCACATTCGAATTGAGCCCAGCCTCGTTGGCAATCGCTCCGACGAGGTCGCCCGGACGGATCCCTGCCTCCCGGCCTGCGCCGATATAGACCTTGGCCATCCCCGGCGTTCGCCCACCGCGACCAGGCGCATTGAATGGTCTACCCTGCCCTTCTCTGGGCATCATGCCGCCCGTCCGCCCGCGAGGATCACCCATCGGGCGGCGCGCCATCGATGGACGCTCCGGCGGCCTGTTCGACAACGCAGGAATATCGATTTCCTTTCGCTCCCCACCCTGCATGCGAAACACAAGTTTCATGGCAGCCGCTGCCACATCTGTGGCATCTCCCTGTTCAGCACAGGATGCGACCACCGCCCGGAATAGATCCAGATCACCGGCTGCAAGCACGTCCTCAATCGCGCCTTTGGTCCGCGCAAGGCGTTTCGTACGGAGGTCGGCAACAGTCGGGACCGGCGTGACGACAATTTTGGCTTTCGTGAGCTGTTCAATGTTCCACAATAGCCGCTGTTCGCGCGGGTCGATCACCGTAATGGCCGCCCCTTCGCGTCCTGCCCGCCCGGTCCGTCCGATCCGATGAACATAGCCTTCTGGAGACGTGGGCAGGTCGTAGTTCACCACATGCGACACCGAGGGAATATCCAATCCCCGCGCCGCCACATCGGTGGCGACAAGCAGTTCGGTCTGTCCGGCTCGAAACGAATTCATCACACGGTCGCGCTGGGGCTGATTCATCCCGCCATGGATCGCTTCCGCTCGATGCCCGCGGTCAGTCAGCATCGCGGTCAGCTCATCGACTTCGATGCGCGTGCGGCAAAACACGAGGGCCGACTTCGGAGCTTCCATATCCAAAATACGAGCCAGTGCCATCTCTTTATGTTGTCTGGCGACAATATAGGCCGTTTGGTGGACGCGGGGCGCGGAGCCCGCTTTAAGCGGCTCCTTGGCAATCTTGATCTCGACCGGTTCTTTAAGATGGCGCTTGGCAATAGCCGCGATCCGCCCCGGCATCGTGGCGGAGAATAACGCCGTCTGGCGTTCTTTGGGCGTCTGTTCCAAAATGGCGTCCAGATCCTCGGCAAAGCCCATATCGAGCATCTCATCGGCCTCGTCCAGCACGACTATTTGAACCGTCTTGAGCTGCAAGGTTTTTCGGCGGATATGGTCCAATGCCCGTCCTGGTGTCGCCACAATAACATCGACTCCGCGCCTCAGCGCATGAAGCTGGAGACCCATGGCCTGTCCGCCATACACCGGAAGTACGGAGATTTTTAATTCTTTGCCATAACGTGTGACGGCTTCGCCGACCTGTATGGCCAACTCTCTGGTCGGCACCAGGATCAGCGCGGAGGGACAGCGCCGCGCCGAATGGGCGATGCGCTGAAGCAGCGGCAGCGTAAAGGCGGCCGTCTTGCCGGTTCCGGTTGCCGCTTGGCCCAAGAGATCGCGGCCTGCTAATAAAGGTGGGATCGCCTCGCGCTGGATCGGCGTGGGCTCTTCATAGCCCAGCGTGTCGAGCGTCGTCAGCAGGGCCGCTTCCAGGCCAAGCGCCACGAAACCAGGAGAAAAACCCTTTGCCGACGTGTCCACCGATGGGTGCGTGGTCTCGTGCTTCATCGAATACCTCTACCAACCGGCTGCATTGAGCTTCTCCTTCGTCCATTGCCCCTCGACCATGCGTCCGTTTCCTTTTCTCAGGTGTCGTAAGTCTGCTACAGTCCGGCAGGATATTGAAATCCATTGTACTGAGGAAACCTCGAACGGTTTCAGCAGCACCCAGGCTGTTCAAAAAGACTGTCCCGCAAGGCCGCAACGAGTGAAGGCCCAAGGCGTACCCTTGCGGTACGTTGAGGGTCTGAACGATGCGAGAACGACGCGGGCGGGCTTTTTCAACAGCCTGTCGGAAGACTGAACCTATCATGTCTGACCTCCCAATAGAAGATGCGCTACCGGCCCTACGTCATGCGCTGACAGAGGGTCGAAATGCCGTGCTGACTGCTGCGCCTGGCGCCGGAAAAACGACGCGCGTTCCGCTAGCTCTCCTCGACGCCTCCTGGCTCGAAGGGAAGAAGCTGCTCATGTTGGAACCGCGGCGCCTCGCCACACGAGCGGCGGCCTATCGCATGGCCGGCTCGCTGGGTGAATCAATCGGTGAAACGGTCGGCTATCGTATGAAACTCGACACGAAGGTGAGCCCCAAGACCAGAATTGAGGTCGTCACGGAAGGCATCCTCAGCCGTCTGCTTCAGCACGATCCGGCGCTTAGCGGATATGCCATCGTCCTCTTCGACGAATTCCACGAACGAAGCCTGCAAGCCGACACAGGTTTGGCCCTTTGCCTCGAAGCGCAACGGCTTTTCCGCCCGGACCTCCGTCTGCTCGTCATGTCGGCCACATTGGATTGTGAACCGATCTCGAAGCTCTTGGGCGCTGCGCCCGTCATTACTTGCGAAGGACAGATGTTTCCGGTGGAGACCCGTTATCTGGAACGGCCTCTTTCAGGCCGGCTCGATATCGCGGTCTTACAATCGATCCGACGCTCACTCGCGCAGGACCACGGCAGCCTCCTGGTCTTTCTTCCCGGCATGGCAGAAATCCGCC